>CANRZC010000077.1 GCA_947644185.1 uncultured Acetatifactor sp. | reverse complement strand
AGCTGGTATCCACGGTAAAGCTCCAGCGCGCCAGAGCCAGTGCGGAGCGCTCCAAAGGTTATTTTCACTGTATGTATGACACAGTGAATAATATCCTACAGCGGGTAGGGCATATAGATCATCCTTACTTAAGCCCTGGGGAATCTCAGCGGAAGGCAGTTGTGGTGATTACGTCAAACCGTGGACTGGCAGGGGGCTACAACTCCAATGTGACAAAGCTGGTGACCAGACATCCTGAATGGAAGAAAGAAGACCTAGATCTCTATTGCCTGGGCAATAAGGGGCGGGAGGCCTTTGCCAGAGGCGGCTATACCATAAAGAAGTGTGACAATGATATTGTGGAGAGCCCCCTGTATGGGGATGCGGCCGCACTTTCTGCAGAGCTTTTGGCTTCCTATGCAGCAGGTGAGATTGGCGAGATTTACCTGGCTTACACTGGCTTTAAAAACACAGTGAGCCATGTGCCCACGTTGCTGCGCTTGCTTCCGGTGGATGTATCCGAAAACGAAGAGGGCGTGCAGAAGGAGACCTCTGGAGAGGCCACTGCCATCATGAACTTTGAGACAGAGGATACAGAGGCGCTGGACCTGCTTATCCCTAAGTATATTACTAGCTTGATCTATGGGGCACTGCGAGAGTCAGTGGCCAGCGAAAATGGTGCGCGTATGCAAGCTATGGATAACGCCACCAGCAATGCGGAAGAAATTATAAGCGATTTGACTCTGAAATACAATAGAGCTCGTCAGGGCTCTATCACACAGGAGTTGACAGAAATTATTGCTGGTGCAGAAGCACTGGGTTAATGAGATTTTTGCCCGCGTAAGCGGGCGGGAAAGAGGTAGAAATGGCAGGAGAAAATAGAGGTAAGGTTACTCAGGTCATCGGTGCGGTGCTGGATATCCGCTTCGATGAGGGTAAGCTGCCTGAAATTAACGAAGCAATTCGCATTCCTACCAGAGACGGCAACGAGCTGACCGTGGAGGTTTCCCAGCATTTGGGCGATGACACCGTAAGATGTATCGCCATGGGAAGCACAGACGGTCTGGTGAGAGGAATGGATGCGGTGGCCACTGGGGCGCCTATTTCTGTTCCGGTGGGGGAGAAGACCTTGGGACGTATTTTCAATGTTCTGGGGCAGCCCATCGACAACAAGCCGGCTCCGGAGGGAGTCTCCTATGAGCCCATTCACAGGCCTGCGCCGAAATTTGAGGAACAGGCCACAGAGAAAGAGCTTTTGGAGACAGGCATTAAGGTGGTAGATCTGCTCTGTCCTTATCAAAAAGGCGGAAAAATCGGCCTGTTTGGCGGTGCAGGCGTAGGCAAGACGGTATTGATTCAGGAGCTGATCCGGAATATCGCCACAGAGCACGGCGGATATTCTGTATTTACCGGCGTGGGAGAGCGCACCCGTGAGGGAAATGACCTTTATCATGAGATGAGGGAGTCTGGTGTTATTGACAAGACCACCATGGTCTTTGGCCAGATGAATGAGCCCCCTGGGGCCAGAATGCGCGTGGGTCTTTCTGGGCTGACGATGGCAGAGTATTTCCGCGATAAGGGTGGCAAGGATGTGCTGCTGTTCATTGACAATATTTTCAGATTTACACAGGCTGGAAGCGAAGTGTCTGCGCTACTTGGCCGTATGCCTTCTGCAGTGGGCTATCAGCCTACACTACAGACGGAGATGGGCGCTCTTCAGGAGAGGATTACCTCTACTAAGAATGGCTCTATTACCTCCGTGCAGGCAGTCTATGTACCTGCAGACGACTTGACTGACCCGGCCCCTGCGACTACATTTGCACATCTGGACGCCACCACTGTGTTGTCCCGTTCCATTGTGGAGCTGGGCATCTATCCGGCAGTGGATCCGCTGGAGTCCACCTCTCGCATACTGGATCCTAGGATTGTGGGTGAGGAGCATTACAGAACTGCCCGGGGTGTGCAGGAGATCCTTCAGCGCTATAAAGAACTGCAGGATATCATTGCCATCCTTGGTATGGATGAGTTGTCGGAGGAAGACAAGAGAGTAGTATCCAGAGCTCGTAAAGTGCAGAGATTCCTGTCCCAGCCTTTCTTCGTGGCAGGCCAGTTTACCGGTATGGAAGGTAAATACGTACCGATCAACGAGACAATCCGCAGCTTCCGGGAGATTCTGGAAGGGAAACATGATGATATTCCGGAGAGCTATTTCCTGAATGCAGGCAGCATCGACGATGTGCTGGCAAGAGTATCATAAGGATGGAGGGCGACTATGGCAGATAAAAGCGGCTTCCTTCTGCGCATCATTACGCCTGACAGAGTCTTCTATGAGAGTCAGGTAGATATGGTGGAATTTAATACCACAGAGGGAGAGATTGGCGTACTGCCGGGGCATATTCCGATGACAGTGATTGTTAAGCCGGGCATCCTTTACATCCATGAGCCGGAGGAGGAGAAAAAAGCGGCCTTGCATGCAGGGTTTGCGGAAATTTTGCCGGAGGGTGTGACGATTCTGGCCGAAGTCATCGAATGGCCCGGAGAGATTGATGAAAATCGTGCGAAATCCGCCATGGAGCGGGCTGAGCATCGCTTACAAGAGAAGGTGCCCAACACGGATATCGCTAGAGCCGAGACAGCGCTACAGAGGGCAATTGCACGAATTCAGGTATTAAAGTAAAAAAGTGGGAGCGTAGCGGCCAAAGAGGCCGTCAGTAACAGTTAGAGGAAAAGGCGCATATGCTGTAAAAAAGCCTGAGAGTGTGTGCATATGGAATTTCACTCAAAACTGTTACAGCCGCTTCCAGAAGGCAAGGCAAGGGGCTGGAACGGGCCCCTTCCTTTTTATATGACTTACCCGGATTACCACAGGGTGGAGAATGAGGCCAGATTACTGCAGGATCTGGAATATTTACAGCAGATGTATCCGGGAGATGTAAAGCGCTACCAAAGAAGGATAGCAGAAATCCTGGACAGGACAGATTATGAGGGCAGTATGATCTATGACGAATATCCAGACAGGTATAGCCTGCAGGCAATGGTGAAATCCATGCGGAAGATTCTGGAAAATGAGGAAGAGAACATGCCCACAGAGGACATGATACAGGTCCTTTTGTTCAATGAAATATACAAGCGGCGCCATGGGGGACGCAGAGGGAGTTTTTTGGCGTGGCCTTAGGCCTTTGTCAAAAGAAATAGCATTGCAAATGTGAGATAGAAAAATGGATGAAGGGAATTCCATGGATAACTTAAGAGAATTCTTCCGGCAGCTGCCGGATCAAAATATTATACAGATAACATTGAGCCATACAAGAGACGTGACCCAGGCATCTAAGGTGAAGGTGCGTCCTGTGCTGCTGAAGGGGAGAATATGCTATCAGGAGACGCTATACCGGGGCACACAGGTGTTCCATGCCAACCTGGACAAAGAGGAACTGGAGGAGCGACTGACAGGGTATATGGAGCGGCTGTTTCGACAGGGGCAGATAAGCTGTGTGGGCCTGGAGGCCAGTATTCTTATCAGCAAGAAGGGCGCAGTGTCCATTAAGACGAAAAAGCGGGACAATAGAAAATCACTGGATTTGTCCCACGACCGCTCAAAGCATTATATTCTGCAGGAGGGGGAGCCAGTGGACTTTTTGGTGAGCCTTGGAGTGCAGACACCAGATGGGCGGATTGTGAAGGCGAAATACGATAAGTTCCGGCAAATAAATCGGTATTTGGAGTTCATAGAGGATATTCTGGATAAGCTTCCTGCAGACCGCACTATCCGTATTGTGGATTTCGGCTGTGGGAAGTCTTACCTGACCTTTGGGATGTATTATTACCTGAGCCAGCTTCAGGGCCGGGATATTCAGGTGACGGGATTGGATTTGAAGGAAGATGTGATCCGACATTGCAGTGAGCTGGCAAAAAAGCTCCACTATGACAGCTTATGTTTTGTGCAGGGAGACATAAGCAATTTTCAGGATGCAGAAAAAGTGGACATGGTGGTGTCTCTCCACGCCTGTGATAAAGCTACGGATTATGCACTGGAAAAGGCAGTGAAATGGGGGGCATCGGTGATTCTGGCAGTGCCCTGCTGTCAGCATGAGCTGAACGGACAGATCCAATGTGAAGAGCTGGCACCGATTTTAAAATATGGTGTCATCAAGGAGCGCATGGCGGCACTGATCACAGATGCGCTGCGTGCAGATTTGCTGGAGAAAAGTGGATATGATACGCAGATTTTGGAATTTATTGATATGGAGCATACGCCGAAGAACCTGATGATCAGGGCAGTGAAATCTGCTGGAATGCGCCCGAAGCGATCTCACATGAGTTCCCCTGGGGCGCTGGACCACACCATGGAATTCCTGCATGTAGATCCGATCCTGAAGGAGCTGTTATATGAAGAAAACGATCACTAAGCTTTTGGTGTGTTGCCTTATATTTTTACTGGCAGTGTTTATTGTAAATAAATTCATGAATCGAGGCCATGACAATTTGACCATGGAAATGGCACCGGCATCTCTTCCCCTGGTAACCATGGTGATGAATGGCAGGGAGTGCAATGAACTTCACGGCTATACAACGGCGGTGGATGTGGCCTTTGAGCGGGATGTGATAACTGTGCTGGGGGACAACAGGGACACAGACTTTGTGGTGGACACCTATGGCACAGAGGTGACAGGTATTTCTATCCAAGTGAGAAGTGTAGACGGCGCTAGGCTCATTGAGGACACAGACATTACGGATTATAGGGTGGCTGGCACAAAGCTAAATGGGCATATTGCCTTGAAAGATTTGATTGAGCGAGATACCGAATATTCTTTATCCATTTTGCTCACACTGCAAGGTGAGAAACAAGTTTTCTATTACACCAGAGTCGTGTGGAGTGATAGCCTTTATGTGACAGAAAAGATGGAGTTTTGCCGCGACTTTCATGAGCGCTTGTATGATAAAGAGGCGGCCAGAGCGCTTACAAAATATCTGGAATCCAATTCTCGGCTGGAGGACAACTCGTCCTTTCACAGGGTCAATATCTATAGTAGCTTTCACCAGATCACATGGGGAGATCTGAAGGTAAGAGAAATTGGGGAACCCATGGTCCGACTGAGGGAGATAGGGGAGCAGACAGCTTCTGTGCTGATAGACTATATGGTTGCCACAGGGGAGAGTGGGGAGGATACCTATTATCGGGCACAGGAATATTACCGTGTCCGCTATACCACAGACAGAATTTATCTCTTATCCTACGAACGTACCATGACCCAGATTCCAGACAGAGAGAAGCTCCGTGTGGATGACAAGATTGAACTTGGCATTGCTGGAACCGACGTGAATATGATAGAAAGTGAAGACGGAAATGTAGTGGTATTTGAATCAATGAATCAGCTTTTTTGCTACAATATCACTACCAATAAATTGACTGCAATTTTTAGCTTCTATGATGCAGAAAATATTGATGCGCGAACCATGTATGATCAGCACGCCATCAAGATACTGGATGTAAATGAGGGAGGGAATGTAGAATTTGCCGTATATGGCTATATGAATCGGGGGAGACATGAAGGGGAAGTGGGGGTTCAGATCTACACTTACAACAGTGAGCAGAATACAGTGGAAGAGCTTCTCTACATCCCTTATGACAGGCCCTATACGGTTTTGGCGGAGCAGATGGAGGAGCTGCTGTATTTGAATCGAAGCCAAAAAATGTATCTAACCCTGGACGGTGTGGTATATGGAATCGACCTGGTACAGAAGACATGCTCTGGCTTGATAGAAATCCAGCAGGATGAAAGTCTTCAGGTTTCAAAGAACCATAAGATTATTGTGTGGCCCTCTGGAGAAGACATTTATCACAGCCAGGAATTGTATATTCGGAATCTGGCCACAGATACCCAAAAGAGCATTACAGTGTCATCTGAGGAGGTCATCCGCCCTCTGGGATTTATGGAGGAGGATATTATATACGGCATAGCCTATGGGGCAGACGTGGTGGAGGAACATTCTGGCAGGATTTTCTTTCCCATGCACACCATAAGGATCTGCAATTCTGACGGCGAGCTGTTAAAGGAGTACAGCCAGCCAGGGGTCTACGTGACAGACTGCATTGTGGCAGACAACCAGATTACCTTGGACAGAGTCAGGCAGACAGAGGACAGAGGTTACCAGGAGATAGAACAGGATCATGTGATGAATAATATGGAGCAGGAAAGGGGAAAAAATGTAGTAGTAACCGTTGCCACAGAGAGATATAAACAGCACATAGAGATTCAGCTGAGAAAGGGACCTGAGAGCAAATCCGCCATGGTTCTCACACCCAAAGAGGTGATGTATGAGGGAGGGCGAAGGCTTGCGCTGCCCCGGCAGCAGGCAAACCCTAGGTACTATGTATATGGGCCCTATGGCGTGGATGACATTTTCTATTCTTCTGCCCGTGCTGTGGACCTTGCCTACTCCCTGGCAGGTGTGGTGATAGACGAGAGCGGTCATAAGATTTGGCTCCGAGGGAACCGGGCTGCAAAGAACCAGATTATGGCCATCAAAGAGGCAGAGGTGACAGAGGAGAAGGATGCGCTTACGATCTGCTTGGATACCATGTTATCCTACGAGGGCATCACAAGGAACACCCAGTATTATCTGGAGCGGGGTGAAACGATTTTAGAGATTTTGGAGGAGAATCTAGCGAATACCACGGTTTTGGATCTGACAGGCTGTAGCTTGGATGCAGTGCTGTATTATGTGAATAGGGACATTCCAGTGCTGGCATTGACGCAGGACGGAGGGGCGGTGCTGTTGGTAGGCTTTAATGAAGTGGCAGTGGGCATTCTGAATCCGTCCACAGGAACTATATACACTATGAAAAACAGTGAGGCAGCTGCGTGGTTTGAAGAGAGTGGAAACCAATTTATCACGTATCTCCGGGAATGAGGGAGTAAGTCGAGTCTGTTTTACAGCTGGACAGATCTGAGAGAAATGTGATACAATGTTGACATATGCAAGTATTATGCCAAAAATACGCAAGAACCGGGAGGTAGGGGACGTGAAGGTAGAGAAGATACCAGTGTTGATAGGAATGATGCTGATTGTTCTGCTGGCCTTTCTGATCATATGGCAGGCAGGGATTTTCGGTGTGTCCAAGGATAAACTAGAGCAGGATGCCAGAGAGAAGCAACATATTGCCAGCAACTGGGAAATGACCCAGGCTGTGGATGATGACATTTGTGCCATGCTTTTCTACGATGAGAATAAGGATAACTATGCCTATTCTATCTATCTGACTAGAGGGGGAATTTCCTGGGGTTATTTTTATAGACAGGGCGGTACAGATGCCTATATGGAGGAAGGCGTAAAGGGTGTGGTATTTGAAGATAAGGGGATCGCACTTCTATCTCTAAATGAAGATAAGGTATGTAAAATTGTAGTGAGCAATAATGTGGAAGAGCGGACCATCCAGTTAGACGATGAGGAACCCTTCGCCATAGTACTTCCCGTTGACTGCAGCTCTATCATTATGTATGATGCACAGGAGAATGTGGTGACGCTTTATGACACCTTTACTGGCGCGTAAATCTGTGAATCAAAGGTAGAGCCAAGACAGGGAAGCACATAAGCCAAAGGAAATCTTATACTAGGAAGAGAGCAATCCGGCCTGCAGTAGACGCTTGCGAAGCTGGCTGCCAATGGTTACACCAAGGATAAGCTTTAATAGATCCACGAGGATATAGGGAATGACACCTATAAACAGGGCTTCCACAAAACCAATGGACTGCTGGTAGGACAGCCATAATGTGCCAAACAGATATCCCACAGCAGTGCCAAGGAGCATGCCGATTAAGGTAGGCACAAGCTTGCCCTTGCTCCTATCCACAAAGAAACCGCAGATGAGAGCCATGAAGATATAGCCTATGATGTACCCGCCAGTGGGGCCTAAGAGCTTTCCAGGGCCGCCTGAAAAGTTCGTGAAGACAGGAAGGCCTGCCAGCCCTAGCAGGATGTAGACAATGACGCTCAGAGTGCCAAGCTTCATGCCCAGCACAGAGCAGATGAAATAAATGCCCAGAAATCCAAGGGATATGGGAACTGGGCTGATGGGGATATTCAGAGCGATAGGGCCCAGAATGCAGAGAACTGCTGTCATGAGGCCTGCCAGTGCCAGTTGTTTTACGTTCCATTTCGGAGTAGCTGTGGTAGTAGTGTTCATTTTGATTTCTTCCTTTCTGGTATAATTGTCAACCGACAATAATATATAGGTGACAATTTAGAAGTATACTGTAATTTCTGCAAAATGTCAACCATATATTGGAATAAGTTTACAATAAAACCAAGCCAATAAAACCAAAATACTTAGACCAAAATCAGAAACACCACCGGATACCTGAAATCCGATGGTGTCTTATGCACACGGGCACCCAAAGCGCCATAGCGCTTGGAAATATGTCAGCAGAGGCTGACGGGTGCCCGGCGCGCGAGTAGAGGAAAGGCATTCCCCCTACTCGATTCTATGCTTTTACAATTCTCCATTTTTATACCGTGCCACAATGCTTTGAATCCTTTCATTGGGATTCAATAAATCACTGATGGAAGAGTCGTGATTTAGAGTGTCGATGATATAGGCCACATACTTACTCATATCGCAATTAATGTACCATTCTCGCTGCAGCAGCTCTGGAGTCTGATAAATCAGATTCGTAGTCAAAACCCGGTCAATAATCCTATTCTCATAGGCTTTGTCAAATTTATCCAGTCCGCTGGTAAACAATCCAAAAGTAGAGAAGACAAAGATTTTATTGGCCTTTCGATTTTTCAGCTCTGCAGCTACCTCCAGCACACTATCTCCCGAGGAAATCATGTCGTCGATGATGATCATGTCCTTTCCTTCCACGCTGGTACCTAGGAATTCATGGGCGATAATAGGATTGCGTCCATCTACGATCCTCGTGTAGTCCCGCCGCTTGTAGAACATACCCATGTCAAGCCCCAGCACATTGGCAAAGTAGATAGCCCGGGACATGCCTCCCTCATCAGGGCTTATAATCATCATGTGATCCGCATCTATCTGCAAGTCCCGTACATGGCCTAACAAGCCCTTGATAAATTGGTAAGCGGGCTGTACTGTCTCAAAGCCATGTAAAGGAATGGCATTCTGGACTCTAGGGTCATGAGCATCAAAGGTAATGATATTGTCTACCCCCATCTGTACC
>CANRZC010000076.1 GCA_947644185.1 uncultured Acetatifactor sp. | reverse complement strand
CCCTTTTATTGTCAGGAATCCTTTGTCATCAATTGTCCTTACTCTTATTCTCCTTGCCACCATAAATATTTGCCACCCATTCTCCATCCTTTTTCCCATAGTCCAGATAGAGCATGCTGGCCACTGCATCCATTCTGATGCCATCTGCATGAAATTTCTCCACCCAAAACAGGGCATTGGCAATCAAATAGTTGGAGACCTGAGGTCTGCCGTAATTGTAAATCAATGTGCCCCAGTGAGGATGACTGCCCTGTCTGGGATCCTGGTGCTCATACAGGCAGGTTCCGTCAAAATGGGACAGACCATAAGTATCTCTGGGGAAATGGGCTGGCACCCAGTCCAAAATGACACCAATCCCCGCCTTGTGCAGCTCATTGACGAAATACATAAAATCCTCTGGGGAACCGTATCTAGCTGTAGGGGCATAATATCCAATCACCTGGTATCCCCAGGAGCCGTCCAGGGGATGCTCCATCACAGGCATCAATTCTACATGGGTGTAACCCATCTCCTTGATATAGGGAATCAGCTTTGCAGCGATTTCCCGGTAATTGGCGTAATGTCCCTCTTCCTCTGAGGCTGTCACAGAGCCCAGATACATTTCATATACGCTCACAGGCACATTCCCTGTCTGAAATTTAGTCCGCCCCTTTACAAATGCCTCATCCTCCCAGACAAAGCTGTCCAGATCCGCTACCACCGAAGCTGTCTCTGGCCGCAGCTGCGCAGCATTGCCATAGGGATCTGCCTTCAGGTATGTCAACCCGCCCTTTACCTTCAGCTCAAATTTGTAATTGTCCCCCACCTTCGCGTCAGGAATAAAGAGCTCAAAAATACCAGAATCCCAAAGCCGCCTCATCTGATGGATCCGTCCATCCCAGCCGTTGAAATCTCCCACCACACTGGCCCGAAGAACATTGGGTGCCCATACAGCAAAATAGACGCCCTTGACGCCATCAATGGTCATGGGATGAGCGCCCAGCTTTTCATATATGGTGTAATGGATGCCGTTCTGAAATCTATCTGTATCATTCTTGGTAATCTGTGGTGCAAAACGATATGCTTCGCCCTGGATATGCTCCCTGTCATCTGCCTGTTTTACCACGTAGTGGTACAGTGGAAGTTCCTTTTCTTTCCTGGAAAGCAGCGCTGCAAAGAAACCATCCTCGTCAGCCTGCTCCATCTCCACACGTTCCCCACTCTCCTGGAACAGGATTTCCACCTGCTTCGCCCCGGGGAAATATGCCTGAATGAGGACTTGCTTTCCGATTTTATGTGGGCCCAACAGTTCATGGGGATTGTCACATTCCGAATAGATAATATCTTCGATTTTAGGCCAGTTCATCAGCTGATAAAGTTTGTTTGTCATATTGTTTGCTTCCTTTCTGTGCATCAAATATCATTATTTGGGTGCTTTTGCGCTTCCAGTTCATGCAAGAACAATCCACTTCTGAGCTTTGGCTCGAACCAGGTGGATTTCGGTGGCATCAATCTCCCTGCGTCTGCAACTGCGAACAGTTCCTCCATAGAGGTGGGATACATGGAAAAGGCAACCGCACTGTGCCCATGAGAGTTCTGCTCCACCTGCACTCTCCGCTCCAGCTCCTGCAGTCCCCGGATACCTCCCACGAAATCAATCCGCTTGTCCGTTTTGGGATCCTGTATGCCCAGCACTGGTCCCAGCAGATGATTCTGAAGCAAAGACACGTCCAAACCATCCACAGCGTCAGCGGATAAAATCTGCTCCTTTGCCCTGAGCACATACCATGTCCCCTCCAGATACATCCCAAACTTTCCTTTCCTGTCAGGTCCATAGGGCATTTGCTCTGCCTTTTCTACCTGAAAGCTCTCGGACACTTTCTTCAAAAAGGCCTCTTTGGTATAACCGTTCAGATCTCTCACTACCCGATTGTAGTCCATAATGTGTAGCTCCTGGTCTGGGAACAGCACCGACAGGAAGAAATTAAATGCCTCCTCCCCTGTATAATCCGGGTGGGCTTCCCGCCGCATCAGGCCCACTTTTACCGCCGAAGCGCAGCGATGATGTCCGTCCGCGATATACACAGCGTCCTGGCTTTCAAAACGCTCCCGGATGTAGGCCACCTGGCTTTCCTCCCTGATGACCCAGACCCTGTGTCCAATGCCGTCCTCTGAGATAAAATCGTAAACTGGGGCATTTTCTTTCGCTTTCCGAATGGCCTCTCGAAGCAAGTCATCAGAACGGTATGCCAGAAAAATTGGACCTGTCTGCATATTGCATACATCCACATGACGAATGCGGTCCTGCTCCTTATCCGCCCGGGTATTCTCATGCTTTTTAATTATATTATTACAATAATCGTCGATGGAGGCACAAGCTACAATGCCAGTCTGGCTTCTGCCATCCATGGTCAGTTCATAGAGATAGTAACAGGGCTTGTCCTCCTTTATAAACTTCCCCTCCGCAATCCAGTCCCGCAAAAGCGAAGCGGCCCGTTCATATACCTGTGGAGCATAGGTGTCCACCTCCGGTCCAAAGCTTGTCTCAGCACGGTCTATGGCCAAAAAGGAATCAGGATTTTTTAAAACTTCTTTTGTAGCTTCCTCCCTGCTATATACATCATAGGGTAATGCCGCTATAGCGCTTTCCATGCCCGGCGCCGGACGATATGCAGAAAACGGTCTGATATCTGCCATGATTTCGTTCCTTTCTCTTTTTTATGCAGTTTTACTTTCCAATTAAGGAAATTATTTCATTATTTGTATTTTAACAAAAAAATCTGTACTTAACAAGCGTCTGGTGATAAACTATAAGAGAAAATTCCAAAGAGTCTGTCCAAAAAGGAATTTGTAATGCAGAAAAAAATGTGAGGTAACAATCATGACAGAGGAAAACAGAAAATTATTAGAGCGCATCAACGCATACGCAGAAGACGCGTTGGGAGAGATCGACCCCCAAAAGGTCCCTGTGTCCGTCCAGCTAGAAAAGCTGAAGCCTGTAATGGAGGAAATTGCTGCGGAAAAAAATATGAGTCTGGAGGATCTCTTCATCCTGTATATGGACCTTCAGAGCCAGGCCTCCTGCGCCACCAACCAGAAGCTCAAGGACAGCTTGCAGGACATCAACAATGGCTTTGACGGTGGGTCTCCGCTGCTATTCCGCTAAATCAGTTTTTGGTCATTGCTCATTTTGTGTGCATCACGTTACAGTTTACGGCAAGGCCGTGAACTGTAACAAATGCATTCCCCTACTCGGTTGGTAAAAGCACCATGGCAGCCACATACAGCACTGCCAGAAAAATCACGTTGTACACAGTAAAGCTCTTTAGATAGGTTCCTTTCTTTGCCCCTTCGCTGTTTCCATACAAACGATAGGAAATCACACTGGCCAGAGAAGCGATCAAAGTCCCCAAGCCACCGATATTGACACCGTACAAAAGCGGTTTCACATTCTCTGTGAACCCAGACAGTAAAATGGCAGCGGGCACATTGCTGATAACCTGACTCAGCGCCACCCCTGCAGCCAGTTCCCGCCCTCCTATCAATTCCTGCATCAGCTCTGACACAGCTGGAATCCGCTTTACATTGCCGATAAACAGAAAGAAGCACACAAAGGTCAGCAGTAGAAAATAATCTACCTTGCCAAACAGCTTCCTGTCCAGGAACAGCACTGCCAGTACCAGGACAGTCATCATGACCGGCCAGGTCAATAGGCGAATCACACAGGCCAGGCAGACCAAAAACAATAAAACATAGGCTATGATCTGCTTCCTGCTCGGAGTTTCCGCCCGCTCTAATCCCTCCACAGCCAGGGGAGCACTTCCCAGCAGTAAGACAGCACCTAGCAGCAGCCCAAGAGAAAGCAGCGTCAGTGGCAACATGTAGCCCAAGAATACCCCCATGGGCAATTCAAAGGCTGTATACAGATACAGATTCTGGGGATTCCCGATGGGTGTCAGCATACTGCCCAGGTTCGCCGCCACTGTCTGCAGAACCACCACCGGAATCAGCATCTGCGATTGTCCCACCATGGCCAGCGTCATAACGGCAAACGGTACAAAAGTTATCAGTGCCACATCATTGGTGATAAACATACTGCTAAAGAAACACAGTGCCACCAATAGCAGACCTAACTGCCTGGTATTATGTATCTTTCTCAGAGAAAATAGGCCTAGACAGCGGAATAGGCCTATTTTCTGGAAGCCTGCAATGACCAGCATCAAGCTAAACAGCAGCGCCAGCACCCGATAATCCAGATAATCCAGATATCCGCTATCTGGCGGTACAAAGCACATAGAGCCCACCCCCAGAACAGCAGCAATGCACAGTACAGTCTCCTTTTTGAAAAAAGTCACTATCCGCTGGAAAAATCCTGTGTTGTCTTTTGTCAAATTGTCTGGCATTTTTTCGTCCTCCTGAAGTCTTCCTGGCATTTACTATACAGGAAATCAGAAGATTATTCAACCGGAATCTCACGCCCCCCCAAAATACCGGGCCATTGCCTTCGCCACGCTGTCCTCTCCCCAGAGAAACTCCTTTAGAAGCTTCCTAAATTCCAGGTTCAGGCCCTGCTCTAATGTGACAAAATCCTCCTGCTTTAATCCGGTTGCACGAAGCACCTTTGTATTGTCCACAACCCGGTCAAAAAGTCTGTCGTATTCCAATTGATACCGAAAGCCTGAGTGTGGCGCATCCGTTCCCATCATGCGCAGATAAGTATCCGTATCCGCTGTGACAAATTGTAGCCCCATTATCTTCTCGTAATATCCTGCAATCTCCTCCCAGGGATGATGCTCCGCTGTAGAAAGCGTAAAGGTCTCCTCATAGGCCAATGGATTCAATACCAGCTTAGCCATCATCCTGGAGACATCCCCAGCCCAGCTCATGGTCCCCTGTACCTGCAAAGCTGCCTGGGGCAAAACCACAGGCTTTCCTGCAAAGGCTCTGCGCAGCAATGTATTTGCTTCCAAAGTCACCAACTGATATCTTCTGGTAGAGTAGGTGATGGATGGTCTGACAATGGTCCAGTTGTGATGGGCAGATGCCCTGAGGATGTCTTCTTCCCTTGCCTTAAACAGACTGTAATCCTCACTCTGTAAATAAATTTCATTATCACTGACATCCAGGAGTCTGGGAGAGTCTTCCGTAATCACCGGATCTTTGTCAGCATAGACACGGTAAGAGGACAGAAAGATATAGTGCTCTGTACTCCCTAACAGCTTCTCATAGCAATCCCGAAATTCCTCCGTCCCATAAATCATGTAATCCACTATGGCGTCAAAGTGCTGCGCCAGCAGCCTATCCCGAAAGGCGGGATTTTTGGCATCTCCCTTCAAATAAGTAATGCCCGGCGCGCTTTCTCTGTCATCCAAGGACACCACAGTGACTTCATACCCCATCTGTGCCAGATAGGGTACCACGTAAATCCCCATAGCGCCTGTCCCACCTAAAACCAATACTTTTCTCTTCATAAAAATCCCTTTCCCTCAGCAGTCAATCACCTGCAAAACTACTTTTCCGATATTTTTCCCATCCCGCAGCAGCCCATGTGCCTCCTCCGCCTGGGTAATGGGCAATACTCGGAAAACTGTGGGCCTTATCTCCCCTCTTTTTACTTTCGGCCAGATTTCCGCAACCAGGAGACGCAGAATCTCTGCTTTGGTCTCCTGTGGTCTGGAGCGCAGGGTGCTTCCGATGATTCTCACATTCCGCACATATACATTGCGGAGGTCAATTTCCGTTTTGTCCCCGGCCAGGGTGGCGATCATGATCCAACGGGCACCGTGCACCAGATAGGGCAGACATGCTCCCATTTGTTCGCCGCCCAGGCAGTCGATGGCTACATCCACAGGTTTTCCCCTCTCAGCCTCTCTTTTTAGGCACTGCGCTATGTCCTGCTTTTCTGTATTGATGACCAAATCCGCATGAAGATGCGTTATGGATGCGGCAATCTCATCGGAGAGGACTGTGGTGATCACTCTGGCCCCAAAGGCCTTCGCCATGGGGATGATCACGCTGGCCAGGCCGCTGGCGCCGGCGTGCATAAGGAGGGTATTCCCCGCTTTGAGCTTTCCCTCCCAGAACAGGTTCAAATATGCCGTGGCAAAAGCCTCCGGGATGGCTGCCGCCTCCGCCATGGTAGTCCCTTCCGGCACTGGCATCACAAGCTCCCAGGGCACTGCGCAATACTGGGCATAGCCGCCTCCGCCCAGGAGCGCGCACACCTTATCTCCCACCTGGAAAGGGCTCTGTCTTTTCGCTGCTTCCCCCATTTCTACAATTTCGCCAGAGATCTCCAGCCCCATCCATTCAGGCCATCCGGCCGGAGGCGGATAATTGCCCTCTCTCTGCATCAAATCGGCACGGTTCAGGGCCGCATAGTGCACTTTCACCAGCACCTGTCTCTCCTGGATAACCGGGGCTGCCACTTCCTCCCATGCCAGAGAACCGTCTTTCTGAATTAAGATCGCTTTCATTGTATTTCTCCCTCCTCTTCCCTCAGCGGTATCTTCTGTCCGCAGGCAGCCAACACCAGCTTGTGGACATTCCACTCATAGTCGTAGTCATAAGGATTTACCTTCCTGCCTGTGACGCAGTCATAAAACTCTTGCATCATTTCATCGTATCTGCCGCCCTGGGGCTCCAAAAGAATCTCTTCCTGGCAATTTCTGTATTCTTTGCCCACGGTATCCCGCTGCAGTGTAAGTGTCACAGGGGAGGCGTCATATCCTCCGCCTGCAAATGCCTCACTGCCATTGGGACACTCCAGGGGTCTGATTTCGATAGTACCTTTGCTCCCATAGACTACAAGTCGTCTTCTCCCGTATCCGTTGATCTCCACGGAGGTAGCCTGCACCGTGGATACTCCCCTGTCATATTCAAAGAGGGCCATTCCAAAGTCTATACAGTCCACATTGTCAAATACGGTGGATCGGTTGCATGCTGTCACCCTGTTGGGCATCCCCTGAAACAGATAGACTAGATCCACCATATGACAGCCTAAAAAGAACATATCCCCTGCCCGGAACTTTTTTAACCACTGTCTCTTTTCGGGGGAATGCCAGGTATTCATAACAGCTTCTACCTGATAGATCTCACCCAGCTCTCCGCTTCGCGCCAGCTCTAGGGCGTATTGAACCGCTTTGTTGTTGCGGTACATATAGCCCATCTGCAGTACCAGTTTCTTCTCTCGGGCTACGGAAAGCAGATTCTTAAATTCCTCCAGGTTTTCCCCCGCAGGCTTATCGATATGTACGTGGACGCCTCTCTTCGCCCAGCGGATGGCAGTGGGAATCAGATCCAGCTCAAAAGTTTCCACCAACACAGCCTCCACTCCTGCGGCGGCCATCTCCTCCTCTGTCATCCATACAGCCCCCTGAAAGCAGTCTGTTTTTTGGGCAGCCTTCCGCCGCTCCTCATCCGATTCCACAATACCCACAATTTCAAATAACTCTGGATGGCGCCGGACGCATTCATAAAATGCGCTGCTGTGGTCATGGACGGTTCCAATATGTCCCACACGTATTCTTCTACTCACTTGATATCCCTCCAATCAAACATAACCGTCAGCGGAAAATCTTTTCGCTGCGCCAGCCTTCGGTAGACCTCCGGCACCTCATGAGGTGAACGGGTCTCTTCAATCAAGGCTTTCAGGCAAATCCGTCCTCCCGAAAGTAAGGACAGAATCGCCCTGCATTCCTCCTGCCAAGTCCAATACCCAGGCCTAGAATCAACGGTTGGACGCACAAAAGTATGGGCTCCCAGGATCTGCACGCCTCTAAAATGCACCATATGATAATAGTCCGTGGGAATATCATTTTCCCTGGTGCAGCCCAATAATACCACACGTCCCATACGCGCCGTACATTCCAATGCCTGTGGCAGCGCCGGGGCTGCTCCTGACACCTCGATCACAGCGTTTACCCCTTTCCCGCCTGTGGCTGCCAGAACCTTCCCGGGAAATTCCTGCTCGGTAGGGTCGAAAGCAAAATCCGCGCCATGGATGAGCGCCAGTCTCCGGCGCTGTGGGTCAGGATCTGCGGCAATCACCGGACAGGCGCCATTTAATCTGCAGAACATAACCCCATACATTCCTAAAATTCCAAGCCCCATCACCAGTGCCGATTCCCCGATTTCCAGCCTTGCCATGCGGACACCACCCAGGGAAATATGTGCCAGCACTGTAGCCGCCGCTTCCGCTGTATCTATCCCTTTGTCTTCTATTTTTATCACATTCTGTTCTGGCACCACATTGTAGGAACTGTGTATCCCAAAATAGATAACCGCTCTGTCTCCTACCGCCACAGAAGTCACAGCCTCACCGATCTGTTCCACTCGTCCCACGCCGCTATAGCCCAAAATCTTTGGGAAACGAGGACCTGTAGGATTCCTCTCACCGCCAGATGTATTTCTCTCTCCCATTAAGTTCGCCCGCTCTGTTCCAGGGCTGATTACCGTGTACTCGGTCTTTAACAGCACGGAATTCCTGTCAACGGAGGGCATCTTATGTGTCTGCAGCTGCGCGATGCCCGGTGCTGTAAAAACGATTGTCTTTCTTTCCATTTTCAGAGTCCTCCAATCATCCTTTTACCGATCCCACCATAACGCCCTTGACAAAGTATTTCTGCAAAAATGGATACAGCACCATGATCGGGAAGGTGGATACCACAATCAGCGCATATTTTATCAGCTCCACATATCGAGCTTTGTCTGCGCCGCCGATGTCACCTATCATTTCCGATACATTTGCCGAATCCAGTATTTTCTTCATGACAAGCTGCATGGGATATTTGGAGGTGTCCTGGAGATAGATGGATGCCGCAAACCAGGAATTCCAGTGCCCTACAGCATAATACAGGATCAGAACCGCGATAGTGGGCATGCAGACAGGCACCAGAATTTTCCACATGATCACAAAGGTATTTGCTCCGTCTAACTGCGCGGATTCCGTCAGCTCATCCGGCACAGCGCGGAAGGCCGTGCGCATAATAATCATGTTGTAGGTGGAAATTGCTCCTGGCAAAATCAATGACCACAGAGAGTTCATTAACCCTAAATCCTTTACATTCAGATATCCTGGAATCAGACCACCGCTGAAATACATAGTAAACACAATAAACAAAGTCAGAATGCGATTCAGCATCAGACCCTTTCTGGAAAGAATATCTGACTGGCCGCGAAAAGGAGGTTGCAAATATCATGACACTGTT
>CANRZC010000075.1 GCA_947644185.1 uncultured Acetatifactor sp. | reverse complement strand
AATTCCTTTTCGTCTTTTTAAACTAAATATTTTACCTCTCAGGTATCTGTTCGGCAAAATCCGACAGAGAAAGACCTACTTGGCAAGATATGGACAGCCTTACATAGGGCAGCGGACAAAATGTTCGGACATTATAACTACCAGGAGGAAGCAAAATGATTACGATGGAGAACGTGTGCAAGTCGTACCGGGTTGCAAAACGCAATGCAGGCTTTATGGAGGCCTGTAAAGCTCTCTTCCACAGAGAGTATGAGGAGATTCAGGCCCTCAATGACATCAGCTTCACCATCCAAAGCGGAGAGATGGTGGGCTACATCGGCCCCAACGGAGCGGGTAAAAGCTCCACAATCAAAATTCTAAGCGGCATCCTGACGCCAGACAGCGGAAAAGTGTCCATAGACGGCAAAGCCCTATGGAATTTAAGTAATACAGGGCGTTCTTTAAGCCCCAGGAGGGAGCGGTATCGCCGCATGGATCATGTAAAGCAGATCGGTGTCGTCTTCGGTCAACGCTCCCAGCTTTGGTGGGACGTTCCCGTCATAGACTCCTATGAGCTGCTGAAGGACATCTATTCTATCCCAAATTCCACTTATGAGCAAAACCTAGAAGAACTCACACAGTCTCTGGCTTTAGCAGAGCTATTGCGCACCCCTGTCAGACAGCTTTCCCTAGGACAGCGCATGCGCTGCGAGATTGCGGCTTCTCTTCTACACAGTCCTGGCATCCTTTTTCTGGACGAGCCCACCATTGGGCTGGACGCTGTGTCAAAGCTAGCTGTTCGTGATTTCGTCAAAAAGCTTAACAAGGAGCACGGCACCACTGTCATTCTCACCACCCATGACATGCAGGATATTGAGGCCCTGGCCAGCCGCATCATTCTGATTGGCAAGGGGCGGATTCTCATGGATGGCACTTTAGAGGATATCAAAAAGGGCGACACCAGCATGGACGAGACACTGGCACAGCTCTATAAATCCTACGAGATTTCCTGATCCAGCTTTGCAGCAACTGTGCAATTTCCCAGACATACAGCAAAGCTGAACTGTACCTTCATTTTTTAGAAAGGAAATCAAAAATCATGAAAAAATACATCAGCTACTTTCGGATGTGGCTCGTAATGGGACTGCAATACCGGGCTGCGGCCTTTGGCGGAGTCATCACTCAGTTCTTCTGGGGCTTCATGGAGATCGCAGCCATGCACGCTTTCCGGGAGTCCAATCCCTCCGCTTACCCTATGACCATGGAGGCCACCTGTTCCTATATTTGGTTCCAGCAAGCTTTCATCGCCATGCTCTCCGCCAGAGTCTTCGACGGTGAGATTCTGGATTCTGTGCGCAGTGGAAATATCGCCTATGAGCTCTGTAGGCCTGTGCGAATCTATGACCTATGGTTCTTTCGCAGCACAGCATCCCGTCTGTCCGGTGCAGGGCTGCGCTGTATCCCGATTCTGTTAGTGGCTTTGCTTTTGCCAAAGTCTTATAGACTTTCTGCACCGGCCAGCATGGGACAGTTCGCCCTATTTCTCCTGACCCTAGGGCTGGCAGTTTTAGTGTCTGTGTCCTATATCATGCTGATTTACATATCCGGCCTTTACACCGTGTCCTCCGATGGGGTGCGGAGACTTTGCTCCTCTCTCATGGACTTTTTGACAGGCGGCTACATTCCCCTGCCCTTTTTCCCCACAGGAGTCCGGCAGGTACTGGAGCTGCTTCCCTTCGCCTCCATGCAAAACGTGCCTCTGCGCATCTATAGTGGCGACCTGGCGGGAGGAGCCATGTACCGGGCTATAGGTCTGCAGATATTTTGGTTGGTGACACTGGTAGCTATCGGCAGGCTTTTATGTGGGCGAGCAGAGCGCAAGCTTATGATACAAGGTGGCTAAGTGTGAACAGAATGATTGCACCAACGGAAATAGGAGGAGGAAATTGTATGAATCACAGAAAACAAGATGCACACCACAAAAGAACAGGTGCTTTTCGGCTATACTGCCACTACCTTTCCATTCTTCTGCGCAGCAAGATGCAATATAAAAAATCCTTTTTTCTAATTTTTGTGGGAAGCTTTCTGGCCTCCTTCACCGTATTTTTAAGTGTCTATTTTATGTTTCAACGGTTTTCCCATGTAAAGGGCTATACCTTCCAGGAGGTACTGCTGTGCTACTCCATTGTATTGATGTCCTTCTCCCTGGCGGAAATCTGGGCCAGAGGCCTGGAGGCCTTCCCCGGCATGGTCCGCAGAGGGGAATTCGATCGGGTGATGCTGCGCCCTCGCAGCCTTATTTTACAGATTCTGGGGACCCAGTTGGATATAGAGCGCTTCAGCAGGGTGCTGCAGGCATTGGTCATCCTCCTCTATGCGGTCATCACAAGCGAAGTCCGCTGGACGCCCCTTAAAATTGCTACGGTCTTCTTCATGCTGGCTGGAGGCTGCACCCTGTTTAGCGGCATATTCCTCATTCAGGCTGCACTGAGCTTCTTCTTTCTGGAGGGGTTAGAGTTTACCAATATCTTTACTTTCGGACTGAACGAGCATGGCAAGTATCCTGTGGATATCTACGGCAAAGGTGTCCTGTGGATTTTAACCTTTATCATCCCTTTCGCTTTGGTACAGTATTATCCGCTCCTCTATGTGTTGGGCAGAAGGGAGGAAATTCGGTATGCATTCCTGCCCTTTGCCGCGGTGCTGTTCTTGATCCCCTGCTACCTGCTGTGGCGGGTGGGGGTGCGACATTATAAGTCCAGCGGATCGTGAAGAATGTACTGTCCCTCTTTCCAATAAGATAGAAAGCCCTGCTTCCCGGAGTTGACACAGCCCCGAGAAGCTAGATAATTCCTATCTCGCAAATCTAAAACACACATACTTCCAAGCCTACAGGCAGTATTCCCCTGCTTCCAGCCACTCCTGCCGACCGTCAGGCAGAATCACCTTCGCCTGCGCACCTGCGGGAATCGCTATCTCATAGGTCAGCCTCTCCCCCTGGTACCGCCAGCCGCTGCAGATTTCGCCTAATGGGGACAGATAGGAGGCCTTTGCGTACTGCAGAGATTTGTGGGGCGTAGGCTGTATCACAATGTGCCCTTGCTCCAACCGGATACCGCAGACCCCGGAAAAAAGCCAGCCGCAGATAGCACCGTAGGAATAGTGGTTCAAGGAGGCCTTGACCTGCCCCTTTTCATTGATGCCGTCCCAATTCTCCCAGATGGTGGTGGCTCCCTTTTTCACTGCATAAAGCCAGCTTGGCATAGTGTCCTGGAGCAGCAGCCTGTAAGCAGTCTCCCCGTAGCCATACTCCGCCAACACCTCACAGAGGGAAGGCGTGGAGAGAAAGCCCGTGTTTAGGTGATAGCCTCCCTTTGCCACCAGTTCATTCAAATCGGCTGCTGCCTGGCGCTTCTCCTCCTGGTCCAGCAGGTCAAAGGAGATAGCACGCACATATTCCGCCTGTCTGTCAGAGCGGATTCTGCCGTTGTCTGTTGCCAGATGCCGGAAGGCGCCTTTCGCTTTTTCGGAGATTTCTCTGTATCTGGCCGCATCCTTCTCTCTCCCCAGGATTCCCGCAATCTCAGCCAGCATCTTACCAGATCTGGCGAAGTAGGCTGTGGCTACTTTCCCCTGGGGCTTGCCCATGACCGAAGTGCTCTCCACATCCGGCTCACACCACTCGCCGTAGTCTACACCTGTCTCAATGGCATAGTCGGCGTAAGGATTCGGCGCAGGGGACTTTTTTACCGCTTCATCGCCCCCTCCTTTTTCGTCTGTCGGACTTTTGTCGCCTGTCTGACGGAATTTCTCTATCAGCTCTGCCAGCTTCTCCTTAGGCATGGTGGCCACCATGGCGCGGTACTCCTTTGGTATCTGTGTCGAGTCCATGGACATTCCTGCTACGGCAGGAGGCTCTTCTTGCGGCGGCGCCGGCTTCACAGGCACCCCGGCGGCCATGGCATGGTACTCTTCCGGTATCTGTACCGAATCCACGGACATCCCGGCAGGCCGGACCTGGACCCCCTGGGTCTGAGGCCCCTGCGGTATTGCTCCCTGCATCACGCCCTCCTGCTGTCCTCCTTTTCCCGCCCGGCTCTCCAGATAGGCGAACCACCTGCACATCATTTCATAATTTTCCTCCAGAATCCGCACATCCCCATACCGTTTATACAGCGCATAGGGCACGATGATGCAGGCATCCCCCCAGCCCACAGAACCTGCCAGCATCTTTGTGAAAAACGAGGGATTGTTGTTCCTGGGCGCGATATTAGCCACCTTGCCATCCTCATACTGATTCAGCCTGCACTCCCCCAACCATTTCCGTATCACAGGATAACAATCTTCCAGATAAATTCCAGTCTGGGCGAACACTCCCATATCTCCGGTCCAGGCCGCCCGCTCCCTGGTCGGACAGTCTGTGGGCACATCGCAGAAATTAGACTTCTGACTCCAGATACTGTTCTCCACCAACTTGTTCACAGCCGGATTGGAGCATTCAAAACGACCCAACTGCTCCATCCGGGAATACACTGCTATGGAAGTAAACACAGCGTCCGTCAAATCCACATCTGTCTCCACCTTCGCGTACCGAAAGCCCCAGATGGTGAACCTGGACTTGTAATGATTCACTCCCTCCTTGCAGATATACACCACCTGCTGCCTGATGCCACCCTCCTTGTGACGCTGTCTGTCCTGGAAATTCTCCGCTGTAAAATTGCCGTTTTCGTCCAGCGCTTCCCCGTGGGTCAATACGATTCGGTCTCCCCCATGGGCGTTGACAGTAAATTCCACATATCCCGCCAGGTTCTGACCATAGTCAATGACTGTCTCCCCATTGGGGGTCTGAAAGAGCCTTCCCGGAAAACGCTCCGCCTCCACAATAGGGACACAGTTGGAGCAGTTCAGATTCTCCACCCCGAGCTTTACCACCTTTACCCCGTGATATGCGCCAATCTCCTCCAGCCTGGCATCCACCACCTCGCCCTGCTGCATATCAGCCTGGCGGATGGGCCCGTTTTGGGAGGCTTCCCAGCTTTCATCGGAGACACACACCACCCTGCCGTCCACCTCCAGCTGGAAATACAGGGCCACGTCCTCCCCGTACAGATTCCTGTCCCCGTCCACACCGGAACAGCTTCGGTACCATCCGTCTCCCAGGATGACCTGCACCTGGTTCTCTCCCTCTTTCAACATCTCCGTCACGTCATAGGTCTGATAGAACAGCCGCTTGTCATAGGTGGAAGTCCCTGGTGCCAGCACAAAATCCCCCACCCGCTGCCCGTTCAGATACGCCTCATACACACCGTGGCAGGTGATATAAAGCCTGCCCTCCCCCTTTTTCTCCAGAAAAAAGGATGTCCTCAGATAGCTGGCAGGCTTATGGGGCTGAGAATTGGCATCTCCCGGATCACAGTTCGGCTCCGGGTCAATCCACTTCGCCACAAACTCTTTCCGCTCCAAAAGCCCCATCTCGAAAAAGGCCTCCTGGCTCCAGTCCCCAGCCCTGTCCTCTTCGTCCCACAGCCACACCCGCCAAGAAAACCGTTGCCTGCTGCCCGCTTTTACACCGAACCGAGCATTCATCCTGTCAGCGGCTACCTTGCCGCTGTCCCAAATCACTTGATTCCCAGAGACAGCCTTGATCTCATATGCAGTCTGCTTTTTCCCGCCCCTGCAGTTCCAGGATAAATACGGCTCCCTGATATCAATTCCAATGGGATTCTCCATATATTCTGTCCTTAGACGGATCGCCTTCATATATAATTCGTCCTCCTTACATTTCATCCGGTTGCAATACCACTCTTTCCCCTGCCCGGCTAGGAGCTATCTGTCTACCCCCATCTATGGCCTGCGGAAATCCAGGTGCCTGGGGCCGCATACTTCCTCTGGCCCATGCTTCCTACGGCTCCATATCCTTGATGTCCAGCACCACTCCGTCATAAGCCGAGTACCCCCGGCTCTCCGGTTTGCCATCCTCACCCTCCGCAAAGGAGAGCATGGCCGGTGCATGTACATCCTTCCGGCGAAACACTGCCCGCAGCTTCATCTCCCCAGTATGTTTCCCAGTGACAGTAAGATCCGCCTCAAACACCGTCTTTCCCGGGGCGAATATGCTGGCTGGGGCCGAGACGGTCATGCTGCCGTTGTAGAAGGTCTCCCCATCATCACTGAAATTCTCATAAACCGTCCTATATATAGGAGGATTCCCCACTCCGCCCTGGTTCAGCACATGCCCGCTGGACTTCCCCTTGATCTTTATCGAAAATGCATCCTCCACAGGCCTGCACTCCGGCGCTTTCCCGGGAAGCCCATAGGGTATTTCCTCTTTTTCCGGGGTCACCCCAAAAGGCACTGGCTGTCCGGGCACATAGTCCAAAAGATGACACATTCTTAGTCGTCTCTTTACAGGCCCATCAGCAGGTCTGGTCCCCTCGTTCCACATGGCTCGGGTGCTGTCTGGATGCCAGCTGATAGGGGAATAATACACCCATCTGCCCTCCGGGTCGCTGAGATTCACCCCCATGTGGGTCCTTCCCTCCCTCTGGGACTTCTCGATGTCGATCAGTACAGGTCCCACATTCCCCTTGCGGAACGCCCTCACACCGCTGACGCAGTACATATAAAGGCAGTTGATGAACTTGCTCCGCACCGCCATGGACTGAGGTTGGGGCACCAGGCCAAATACCCCGCAGTTAGTCCTCTCAGAGAACCGGGTGGACATAACCACACCCAGCCTTTCATCCGCCGAGAAAATGGTAGTCTCCTCATAGCCTGGCGTATCCGTTATCTGAATCAGCTCCTGGCTGTCTAAAGGCAGCACCATGCTCTCGCTGACGCTGTCCCCGCCGCCCGCCATGGACAGGGCTCTGCCACCCCTGATGAACTGCTTCAGCTCCCCGCCTCTGGCAGGCAGCATGACACAGTATCCCTCATGCTCTGGATCCTGCTGATAAAGTCTCTCTCCACTGATGGCATGTATGTCCTCCAGGCGGTAGCAATCCTCCTCCCGCTCCAACCGCCCCAGATAGTTCATGGAGCCTGTGGAGGTCAGCATAGTCCAGGCCATGTGGCAGTTGTCCGGGGCAATGACGATCTCCGACCAGTGCATGAAAATGTTTTCCCCTCGCTCCAAGTGCTCTGGGTAATACAGACGCACCAGCTTTGCCTCCTCACAGTGGTCAATGTCCGGGCTGCATTCCAGAACGTAGTCCCCCAGCAATATCCGCTTATTGTCTGCGAAACACATCCAGCGGATACCATTGGCCCCAGGAAGCTGCGGAATCTCTCCATCAAAAACCTCTCTGACGTCATTCCCGTCGTCTTTTAATGTAACTACATGATACCAATTCTTTCCATCATGTTCCTTTGCAGTGCCGTAGGATACCAGCACTCTGCCGGAATAGGTATAAGTGCCGGAGATATCCTCCGCCTCCCAGGGAAGCGGGATATCCCGAACCTGGATGCGTCCAAATTCTTTGCTTTCTATCAACATAATCCGTCTCACCTTTCTATATTTCTGAATCCTTCCTTCGAAACCTGCAGCTTCTTATATGAAAGGCCACCGGGATTTACCAACCTTTCATGCTTTTCCCGCAGACCCGGCCAGAGCCTTAGGCTGCGTTCTGCTTAATCTCAGCCTTTTTCTCGGCAATACGCTTCTGCACCTCCACCATCTCTTCCTTATCCAAGTTGCAGAACCGCATGGCAATCAATGTGACCACCCAGCCTCCTAACGGCAGACCGTACATAAGCACCATGCTCATCCAGAAGACGCCTCCTGTCAACCCGTCTGTAGGCTGTGGTACAGTCTCCGTGTAGCCGATCAAAGCCACAGCAGCCGTGGCAATCAGGGCGCTGGCAGAGGAGACGATCTTGTCGATCAAGCTGTAGACACCTGTCACCACCGCGGGAATGTACTTGCCCCCCCTGTCCAGTTCATAGTCAATGACATCAGCCATAAATGCAGTGTTGCCGCTGGTGATACACATCTTTGCGCCGTTGGTCAAAAGCTGCAAAATCATAAAGACCATCATCAGCGGGAAAAGGCGACTGATGTTGCGGGTATCGCTGAACAGATGCAGCCCCACAAAGAACAGGATTGTGACCACTGTTATCCCAATACAGATATAGTTCCAGTCTATGATAGTCTTCTTATTCCCCCACTTTCTGGCGTAAGCTGCACCCACAAAGACAAAGAGAATGGAGGGTATCATGCCTATGGTGCTCAGTGTGGTAGAAATCGCCATGTCGCCAACGATGATGCCGAAAAGCATGGTAGCTACGATAGACTGGCTAGCTACCTGCTGGGCAATCTTGTCCGAGGCGCCAGAGGCAATGAAGCACTGCAGAGGGCGATTGTTCTTCAATACGTCAAACATGTCTTTTATCTTCAGCTTTTCTTTCTTGGCTGTGATGCCCTGGAAATTCTCCGGTTTGTCAAATGCGGACACACCAATGCAGGTCAGCACAAGACCTACAGCGGAGATGCCGATGGTCAACCAGCAGGCTTCTGCCAGGAACTCCAGAGTATAGCCGCCGTATTTGGGCATCATTTTGGTATAGGCGATCAGGTTCATTGCGATAGGAACCACGTAGTTGAACACTGTTCCCACCACGCCCACAATGGGACGCTGCTTCGGGTCATTTGTCATTAAAGGCCCCACGGTCTGGGATGTCATGTTAAACAGAGTGTAGCCGATGATATAGATGACGTACAGCCCTATGTATGCCACTACACCATGCCCCTTGCCCGCAGCCCAATTGTACATCATGAGCACTGCGAAGGCCATCACCAGCCAACCGCTGACAAGTAGAATGCGTATTTTGCCAAACCTAGTGTTGACCTTGTCGTACACAAAGGCAAGCAGCGGGTCTGTGATGGCATCGAAGACCCGGGTGAATGTCAGGATGCCTCCCACCGCCAATGTGGCGATGCCGAAGCCCACGTTGGCGCTGTAGCTGGCCATGCCTGTGAGGAAATAAAAGCTCATGCCCACCATGCCGCTGGTGGCGGTTAGGATAATCTGCCAGACCTTTGCCCGGCGATACTGCAGGTTTCCACTTTGGTTGGATGTGTTCTGAGACATAATGAAGCCCTCCTGTTTGAAATGTTTGATTTGAAATCTCTGTGCCGTTTCGCTCTTTCCAATTTTATTGGAATGCTTTTCTTCCATTGGAATGCTTTTCTTCCATTATACAAGGATTCCTATTCCGCATGTTAAGAAATTCCATATGGTGTTCACTTTTTCATGTTTCTCCCAGGGTGTAAGCAGGTCACTAAGGCTTATAACTG
>CANRZC010000074.1 GCA_947644185.1 uncultured Acetatifactor sp. | reverse complement strand
CCTTCCTTTCTTGCCCGCAGCGAAGTTTTCACTTTCTGCGATAAATCCTTGCTGTGGTCAATAAAGGCCAGCACATCCAAATCCAACATGTCGATGTCACACTCCACTTTCAGGATATCTTTTTTCTCCATTTTATTGCTTCTGGCATTCTTGATGATGGCAACGGTACAGTCTAGCTTGTCCAACTGGAGATGTTCATAAATCTCCAAGCTTTTCCCGGCTTTGATATGATCCAGCACAAAGCCTTCTTCAATTTTTCCTACATTTAGCATATGTCGATCCTTTCCGATAGTTATTCCTGTTATTTGGTTTTCCGCAACAGTTCAGTGACATGGAATTTGCTAAGACCGTGTCACACATGGATTTCCAGCAAGGTCAGAATCAGAGCCATTCTCACATAGACTCCATACTGGGCTTGCCGAAAGTAAGCGGCTCTAGGGTCAGAATCCACCTCCACAGATATCTCGTTGACCCTGGGGAGGGGGTGGAGCACCAGCATGTCAGGCTTTGCCAGAGCCATTTTGTCAGTATTCAAGATATAGAAATCCTTTAACCGCACATAGTCCTCCTCGTTGAAGAAGCGCTCCTTTTGAACCCTGGTCATGTAGAGCAGATCCAGCTTTGGCATGACATTCTCCAGGCGGATGACCTCCTCATAAGGGATTCCTTTGGTTCTGAGCATTTCTGTGATATAGTCTGGTACCCGAAGCTCTTCCGGGGAGATGAAGATGAAGTGGATATCTTCATAGCGAACCAAGGCGTTGATCAGGGAATGTACAGTACGGCCAAACTTTAGATCTCCGCACAGGCCTATGGTAAAGCCTCCCAGCTTCCCTTTCAGGCTGCGGATTGTCAGCAGATCCGTTAAGGTCTGGGTGGGATGCTGGTGGCCGCCGTCCCCTGCATTGATGACAGGAATGTGGGATTTCTCTGCAGCTACCATGGGAGCGCCCTCTTTTGGATGACGCATGGCGCAGATATCTGCGTAGCAGGAGATGATGCGAATGGTGTCAGACACACTCTCGCCCTTGGAGGCGGAGGAGGATGCTGCGTCTGAGAAACCGATAACCCGTCCGCCCAGCCTGGTCATAGCAGATTCAAAGCTTAAGCGCGTGCGGGTGCTGGGCTCGTAGAAGCAGGTGGCAAGAATCTTTCCCTCACAAGCTTTTGCATACTTGCCAGGATTTTGCTCAATGGCATTTGCCAGATCGAACAGTTCCTCCAGCTCCTTTGGAGAGAAGTCTAGGGGGCTCATTAAATGTCTCATGTGGTTACCTCATTTCTGCGCTGCCATCTTATGCCCATACAGCCGGGAAAGCTGTGGAGAACGGGGCGGACGGCAGCGCGCATAAGTCCGACCCGAAAAAGGAGTCGAAGGGCTTTGCCTCTTCGACTCCTAACTAATCATGACTGATAGGATAATAAATCTTCCACTGCCTTACGTCTGGGGGCGGCAGGAGATTCTGCGGGATATCCAATGGGAATGAGAGCCACCAGCTCTCTGTCCTCAGCGAGCTCAAGTAGCTTTGCTGCCTCCTCTTCATCGAACAATCCCATGATGACAGTGCCCAGACCCTGTTCGAAAGCTGCCAGGCAGAATGCCTCTCCGGCAACGCCTGCATCATACATCTGCCATCTGTCGCCTTTGGGGGTAGAGAAGGAGCCATCTCTCTCATAACCGCTGCGGCCCTTGATAATGGTGACGGCTATGACCATAGGTGCATTTTCCATGATTTTCCCATTGCCGGGATAAAGGGAAGTACATTGAGCCAGAGCGGCCTTTTTGGCGCCCTCCACCGCGATATAGCGGACGATCTGGGTATGCTTCCAGCTGGGAGCGTAGGACGCTGTCTCTACGATCTGCGCCAACAGCTCATGGGAGACAGGCTGATCCGTGAACTTGCGGATGCTTCTGCGGCCTCTGATACATTCGTTTGCAGTCATGGGTGAACCTCCTTTGATAATGGGTGAAATGAACTTTTCTGATTCAATATGATACCACGTCCGCGGGAGGGTTTCAAGTTTTAATAGTTGTATTTTGGAAAAAAATCTACTATACTAGGGTGGAAGGCTCCACAGAAACTTTTTCTGCTGCCATGAAAAGAATGGAAATGGGGCAGACAGGGCGCATAGACAGCGCGGAAAGGAAGGCACACAGGATGGAATATGTAGAAAGAAAGAGATGGTTGTTTTTAGGACTTCCCTTTACCTTTACCAAATATACTATCAAGGAGGATATGCTTACTGTGGCGGAGGGATTCTTTCGGACAGTGGAGAACGACTGCTATATGTACAAAGTGCAGGATGTGACCCACAGCGCCAGCCTGGGGGAGAAACTATTTGGGCTGGGCACAGTGATCTGCTATACGGGTGACACCACACATCCCCAGCTGGTGCTGCAGCATATTAAGCACTCCAGAGAGATCAAGGATTTTATATTAAAGGAATCTGAGGAGGCCAGGCTTAAGAGACGCACAGTGAATATGCTGGATATCGGATCCGATGGCATGGATGACATGGACCAGGAGTGAAGGAGCCGTGTTCATTTAGGCTTCTTCTGAAATGTTTTTTTGCTGCGCCGGGGAGAGAAGCTGTTCATAGAGCAGGCCCACACAGAACCAGTAGGGGGCGAAGTCCAGACGGATGACCCGTCCTATGTTCCAGCGGCTGCGCTTATAGTCCCAGGGACATATTTTGTGTTTGGACAGCAGGAGACCAGAAAGATACTCCATGGAAAAAATCATGCCCATATAAGTCAGACCACGGGTCCAGGCGGACTTATGGCGAAGGAGTCCACTGATAGGGGACAGCAGGGCGGCACTGCCGTAGATGGGGAACATCCACAGGGAGGTTTGGCCCTTTAAAGTCATGTCTCGTCGACGGAGGGCGTCCAGGGAAGTGAAGACAATTTCCAGGCACCATCCAGTGAGACCGCACTTGATAAAATTTTTGGTAAATTGGGTCAGGCTATGTTTCATAAAAAATCAGGCTCCTTTTTGGCATAGGGCATTACAAGCTGGCTGATACCTATAGTATGCTGCATGGGGAGGCGGATTATGCAGCGAGAATACAATTGAAATGCTTTTAGACAGATAGACCAGAAAAATTAGGGAAAGACAATGAAGTATATAGAAGCAATGGAATACATGGCGCGGATCAAACAGTACGGAATGGTACCGGGACTGGACAGCATCCGCGCACTTTGTGAGAGGCTGGACAATCCTCAGAGGAAGCTGCCCCTGGTGCATGTGGCAGGGACCAACGGCAAGGGCTCCGTATCCACTTTCCTGGCCTTTTCGCTGCAATGTGGCGGCTACCGGGTGGGTAGATTTCTTTCGCCAGCCCTTTCTGACTACAGAGAAGAAATACAAGTAAACGGCAAGTATATTACCAAAACGGCAGTTTGCCGCTACCTGGAACAGATAAAGGCAGTGTGCTGTGGGATGGTGGAGGAAGGCCTTCCTCACCCCACCTATTTTGAGGTGGAGACTGCCATGGCCTTTTTGTACTTTCAGGAAAAAAAGTGTGACATTGTAGTGCTAGAGACGGGAATGGGAGGGCTGTTGGACGCCACCAATGTGGTGGAGGACACAAAGCTGGCAGTGCTGACCTCCATCAGCAGAGATCATATGAGCTTCCTAGGGGATACCCTGGCGGAAATCGCCGCCCAGAAGGTCGGGATCCTGAAAAAAGGCTGTGACGTGGTGGCTCTGAAGCAGGCACAAGAGGTTATGGATGTCATCGAGAAAAAAGCCAATGCCCTGGGATGCCGCCTTACCTTTGCCCCGGTAGATTCAGTGCGCCGGGTGCACTATGGTTTGGAAAAGCAGTGGTTCGACTACGGCGAGAGAAAGAGGCTGGAGATCTCTTTGGCCGGGCAGTATCAGATAGAGAATGCGGCGCTGGCAGTGGAGGCTCTAGACAAGCTTGGAAAAAGTGGGTTCCCGATAACAGAGGAAAAGCTTCGGAAAGGCCTTCTGGAGGCCAAATGGCCGGGTCGTTTTACGGTGTTGGGAAAGAAGCCATTTTTCATAGCCGATGGCGCCCACAATGAGGATGCAGCCAGGAGGCTTGTGCAGTCTCTGAATTTCTATTTTCCGGGAAGGCGCATGATTTTTATTATGGGAATGCTGCGGGATAAGGAATATGAAAAGGTCATTGCTTTGACCCATTCCCTGGCAGATCAGATTATCACAGTGACCACACCCAACAATCCCAGAGCCCTGTCCGCCTATGAGCTGGCCCAGTGGGTGGCAAAGGTACACCCAAAAGTGACAGCAGTGGACAGTCTGGAGGAAGCGGTGGAGATGAGCCGCCTTTTGGCGGGCAGCAGGGATGTGATTGTGGCTTTCGGCTCCCTTTCTTTTATGGGGGATTTGATGAGAATAGTGGAAACGCATATGTATGGAAAGGAATGAGCGGAAGATGATAGATGAGGAGAAAATCCGACAGGCAGTGAAGCTTCTGCTGGAGGGGATCGGTGAGGAGCCTGAAAGAGAGGGACTTGTGGAGACTCCAGACAGAGTGGCCAGAATGTACAAAGAATTGTTCTCCGGTATGGCCCAGGATGTGTCTGTGCCACTGGCAAAGGTATTTCAGGTGGAGGACGGGGGACTGGTGATGGAGAAGGATATTGACTTTTATTCCATATGCGAGCACCATATACTGCCCTTCTACGGAAAAGCACACATTGCATATCTGCCAGAGGGCAAGGTGGTGGGACTGAGCAAGCTGGCGCGGACAGTGGAGATCTATGCCAGACGGCTGCAGATTCAGGAGCGGATGACCGGTCAGATCGCGGATGCGTTGATGACATATCTGTCGCCAAAAGGCGTGATGGTAGTGCTGGAGGCAGAGCATATGTGTATGACCATGCGGGGAGTGAAAAAGCCTGGGAGCAAGACCATCACCGTGGCTGTGAGAGGCGCTTTTCAGGAGGATGAAGCACTTCAGGAGCGCTTTTTTCGGATGCTGTAAAAGGACTTAAGCCAGCGGTACCAATTTATGGAGGAGCCATATGAAGATTGGAAATCGGGAATTTCAGACAAAGGGACATACTTATATCATGGGCATTCTGAATGTAACGCCAGATTCTTTTTCAGATGGAGGGCGGTGGAATGACAGGGACAGAGCTCTTCGCCATGTACAGGAAATGGTGGAGGAGGGCGCTGATATCATTGATATTGGAGGCGAATCCACCCGCCCTGGATATACCCTGTTGGGGGAAGAGGAGGAAATGGCCAGAGTGATTCCTGTGATAGAGGCGGTGAAAGCGGCCTTTGACGTGCCGGTGTCTTTGGATACTTACAAGGCGCAGGTGGCGGAGGCGGGGATTGCCGCGGGGGCGGATCTGATCAATGACATCTGGGGATTACGATATGATGGCAAAATGGCAGCGGTGATTGCAGGGAGTGGTCTGCCCTGCTGTCTGATGCATAATCGGAGAGAAGCTCACTATGAGGATTTTGTCAATGAGGTGAGGCTGGATTTACAGGAAAGTCTGAAGGCTGCGGCGGAGGCAGGGATCCAAAAGGAGAAAATCATTTTAGACCCAGGCGTGGGATTTGGGAAAAATTATGAGCAGAACCTGGAGATCATCAGGAATATGGATGCCCTGGAGCCGTTGGGCTGCCCGCTTCTATTGGGCTGCAGTCGAAAGTCCGTGATAGGCCTAACCCTTGACCTGCCTGTGGATCAGAGGGTGGAGGGTACCCTGGCTACCACTGTGATAGGGGTTATGAAAGGGGCTATGTTTGTGCGGGTGCACGACATCAGAGAAAATGTGCAGGCAGTGAGGATGACGGAGGCTGTCCTGTATGGGGGCAGAACAGGGCGGCTTTGAAGCACCAGGGAGGTCAGAGGGAGAAATGTATTCAGAATGGGCTAAGGATGAGATACGGATTCAGCGACTGGAGGTTTTCGCCCATCACGGCGTGTATGCGGAGGAAACGGAAAATGGTCAGTATTTTTACGTGAATGCGGTATTGTACACAGATACCCGCCAGGCTGGCAGGGAGGATGATTTGGAGCACACCGTAAACTATGGGACAGTGTGCCATTTTATAACAGACTGGATGCAGGCCAATACCTGTCTGCTATTGGAGGCAGTGGCAGAGAAGTTGGCGGAGGCCATCCTTTTGGAGTATAGGACTCTGGCTGCAGTGGAGCTGGAGATAGAAAAGCCCTATGCGCCTATCCGGCTGCCTTTTGAGAATGTGTCTGTAAAAGTGCGCAGGAGCTGGCACAGAGCCTACATTGCCATGGGATCCAATTTGGGAGAGAAAGAGACAAATCTCTTAAGCGGGATCCAGGCGCTGAAGGTGCACCCGCAGATTGTTCTGAAAAAGGTATCTGACATGATTGTCACAAAGCCCTATGGAGGTGTGGAACAGGAAGATTTTTTGAACGGCGCTCTGGAAATCGAGACACTTCTGGGGCCGGAAGAGCTGCTGGAAGCGCTCCATGAGATTGAGAATGCAGCAGGCCGGAGACGGGTGGTACACTGGGGCCCCAGGACCCTGGATTTGGACATCCTTTTCTATGATAAGCTGTGCTATGAGAGCGAGAATCTAGTGATTCCCCATCCGGATCTGGAGAATCGGACATTTGTCCTAAAGCCCATGGTAGCCATAGCCCCCTGGCTTCGCCATCCAGTGAGCGGTAAGACCATGACAACGCTGCTTAGGGATCTGACCTTCAATCAGGATCTTTGAAGGAGGCAGGCAGCAGAAACGCAAGATACCTGCCTGCAAAGCTTGCGCAGAGTCCGGTGAAGATACCAGTCAGGATACCGCTCAGGATTAAGAAAGGGAGATAGGCCAGCACGCCCTTTGTCTTTGTGATAAGGTAGGCCACAGCCAACTGCCCTAAATTGTGGGTCAGGCCACCCATAGCACCGGTGAGGAAGAGCAGCTTTTTTTGCAGCAGCTTCATGACGAGAACCATCACAGAGAGACTGCAGAATCCTCCGGCCAGACTATAGAGCAAAGACAGAGACTGCCCAAACAAAAGAGCGGACAAAAGAACACGGGCAGCTAGGACTAATATCGCGTCCTTTGCAGTGGCGTGGCGCAATAGAAGCAGGGTGATAATATTGGCCAATCCCAGCTTGATGCCTGGAATCGGCACAAGAGGAGGAATGGCGCTTTCTATGGCGTAGATGGCCAGGGATAGAGCGGTGAACAGGCCTAAAAGGGTGGTTTTTCGGATGGTCATGGGAATCCTTTCCGCATAAAGTGTGGATACTAGTGCTAGGTTAATATGTGATGATGTCTGGTGTACTGGTATTCTGCCCGGGTTCGCCTGCTGGGCGCAGCTGGATGACCAGACGGTTGGGCAGGCAGGTAATGGGAAGCCTGGAGTCGCTTATGAAGCCCTGGTGGACACAGAGCTTGTCAGGGCAATCTGCAGAGATGATGGCAATGCTGCCCTTTCGGACTTCAATGGTATTGCTGCAGCCATTTTCCCCTGTTATGGTAAAAGTCTCTGTCTGCGGCACATGGTTTAAAGGGATACTCTTTATCAAGATGCCGTCTTGATAAATATCTGCCACATAATCAGCCTTTTGCCTATCCATGCCTAAATAAAGCAAGCTTGCTATGGATAAAAGTAGGAGAAAGGCGGTAATGATAATTGCTGGCAGGGGCCAGGGGGTATTTTTTTTCACACAAAGCAGTCCTTTCTATTCCGTTTTTTATCTTTAGTATAGCAAAAAGGGAGCAGAAAATGAAGCGTTTTTTGGGGATAGTCATATGGATGGCACTGGTAGTGGCCCTTTTTTGCTGCTGTGGAAAGCAGGGGGAGGAGGAAGCACATCGCTCTGGCTCTGGCGTCGCAAAGCCTTGGCAGACTGTGGACACCTGTATGGGGACAGTGGTGCAGCAGACAATCTATGCCACAGACCAGGACACTGCCATAGCATTTTCCGAGCAGGTCATGGAGCTGCTTACCCATCTGGAAAAGGAGGAAATTTCCTGGCGCCTGGACACTTCCCAGGTATATCAGGCAAATGCGTCTGCAGGCAGCAGAGAAGGATTTGTGCTGTCTGAGGATATGGCAGACTTGCTGGAGGCCTGCCTGGAGCTGTATGAGAAGTCAGATGGGGCATTGGATGTGACATTGGGCACTGTAACAGGGCTGTGGAATATGGATAAATGGGCAGTGGAAGACGGATACGACTTCTCCCCGCCGGGGAAGGAGGAGCTGGAGAAGGCACTGTCACTATGCGGAGGAGAAAAGGTGAAGCTGGAGCTGGACGCCGCTGGGAATAGGGTTCTTTTTCTGCCCCAGGGTATGCAGCTTGACCTGGGGGCTGTGGGCAAGGGATATGCCATGGAAAAGCTTTCCATTTTGCTTGCAGGGGAACCGAATGTCACAGGGGCAGTGATATCCCTGGGTGGCAGTATTCTGACTTATGGGGAGAAACCGGATGGAGGTCCTTGGAGGGTGGGAATCATTGATCCCTTTGACACATCGGACAGCATAGGCATATTGACCTTGGAGGGACAGTGGTGTATCTCTACCTCCGGGGACTATGAGCGGTATGTGGAGGTAGACGGTGTGCGGTATCACCATATTTTGGACCCGAAAACCGGGGCGCCTGCAGCCAGCCAGGTGCGGGGTGTGACTGTGCTGTTAAAGGATGGACTGCTCAGCGATGGACTGTCTACAGCCTGCTATATTTTGGGGCCGGAAAAAGGAATGGCGCTGGCAGAGGAATACGGAGCAGAGACCATGTTCGTGATGGCAGATGGAAGGATTGAAATGTCGGATGGAATAAAGAAATACTTCAGGGAAAGAAGTGGAAAATAATGAAATAAGTTTTCCTTATTATAAATATAAAATATATTGATTTTACTTATGATACGAAATATAGTATAATGCCATTGTCAGGAATAAGTATCCTGTCGTGTGAAGGCAGGGATTGGAGGAAAATTATGGTCAAAGCAATTGTAGGGGCCAACTGGGGTGATGAAGGAAAGGGTAAGATCACGGACATGATGGCCCAGGAGGCAGATATTGTAATACGGTTTCAGGGCGGTGCCAACGCAGGGCATACCATTGTAAATGATTATGGAAAATTTGCACTGCATACCCTTCCCTCTGGGGTGTTCTATAGCCATATCACCAATATTATCGGCAATGGAGTGGCACTGAATATCCCCCTGCTGTTTCAGGAAGTGCAATCTCTGGTGGAGCGGAATGTGCCCAGCCCGAAGCTGTTGGTGTCTGATCGGGCCCAGATGGTTATGCCATACCATATTTTACTAGATCAGTATG
>CANRZC010000073.1 GCA_947644185.1 uncultured Acetatifactor sp. | reverse complement strand
TTATTATGCGTATTTCATATGCAGATGTCAATGCCGAATGCATACTAATTGAAATCTCTCAGAACAGATGCATACTGCTGCAAATGATTGATTTTTCCAGAGACATTTGACTGAGGATAAATGCCATTCCTTTTTGGGCTGTAAGCATATAAGCTGATACAAACCGGATTTCTTGAGAAGGCAATTGAATCAAGTGCACAGCCAAATGGGGCAGCCAAAAGGCTGCCCCATTCTACAGTTATCGATGATTCCGATTACATCTGCCTGGAAGCCTGACTCACAGACAGAAGCTTCTGGCGCATCTCATTCTCGATTCGGCCCAACTCCACCTCAGCGCTTCTCCTCTTGGCACGGCCGTCCTCTTGGATCTTCATGACCTCATCCAGGGTACTGATCAAAGTCTGGTTGGTAGCGGTGAGGGTCTCGATGTCCACAATGCCCCGCTGGGTCTCCTTGGCAGTCTCTATGGTGGCAATCTTCAATGTCTCTGCGTTCTTCTTAAGCAGGGCATTGGTCATATCTGTCACCTCGCGCTGGGCTTTTGCCGCTTCCGTGGAATGGCTTAAACCAATGGCAATCACCATTTGGCTCTTCCACAGAGGGATGGTATTTACCAGTGTGGACTGTATCTTCTCTGACATAGCGGTGTCATTGCTCTGAATCAGGCGGATCTGGGGCGCCATCTGCATGGAGATGGTTCTGGTCAGCTCCAGATCATAAATCTTCTTCTCAAAGCGCTCACACATGGAGGCAAAGTCATTGGCTGCCTGGGTGTCCTCTGGAAGACCGCTCTGCTCTGCCTTTGCAAGGAGTGCTGGAAGCTCCACGGTCCTGGCGTGCTCTAGCTTCTGCTTACCGGCCAGAATGTACATGGACAGCTCCTTGAAATAGTTCAGGTTCAGCTCGTACATCTTATCCAGCATGGCGGCGTCCTTCAGCAAGGTCACCTGATGATCCTCCATCACGCGGCAGATGCGATTGATATTGCCTTCCGCCTTGTCATACTTAATTTTCAGGTTATCCAGCTTATTGGCTCCCTTTTTGAAGAAGCCCAGGAATCCTTTCTCTTCCTCCTCATTAAAGTCCTTCAGCTCCGCCACCACACCGGCCAGCATCTGGCCGATTTCCCCCATATCCTTGGTGCGGACATTGTTCAGGGCGCTTTCGGAGAAGTCTGCGATCTTTTTCTGGCTGCCGGCACCGTACTGTAATACCATCTGGGTATTTGTGATATCGATCTGTGCGGCAAAGTCATCCACCATCTTTTGCTCCGCAGGGGTTAAGTTTACTTCAGGCACCTTCTGGGTGGCCTCTGCCACAGAGGGCACCTCCGGCGCTTCCGGCTGTGAAAATGGCTCAAAGGTCAGGGTAGGAGCCTGGTTTAACATTTCATCCAAATCATTGCTCATATTGCTTTCCTCCATTTATTTTCAGGTTATGTATAGGGATGCTTTCCATCCTTTGGGTACTCATTCTGCCTTTTCGCTGGTGGCGAAGGCCATCTCCTTCATCAATCCCTCTCTGGCCAGCATGGACTTCAGCACCTGGGCATCGGTGGTGGCGTCGAATACGGCATCCTGGAACAGGGTGTTGAGGAGCTCTCTGAATGCTGCGTTGATAGTATCCAGCGTATTTTCTATCTCTGCCTTTGCTTTTACAATATCAGGTCCCGGAGAGCTGACTCTGTCAAATTCCTCATAGGATTCTACCAGCTTTAGGGTAGTGGGCAGGTAGTAATTCATCAGCTTGTGCATGCGGGGCATTTGCTCAGGGTGGGTGCGCACACTGTCAAAGATATCCTTCAAAAGGTTTTCCAGGCAAAACAGCTTCGCGGAGATAACCTCACCGGGAATCCTGTCATTGAGATTCCGAAGCTTGCGGATGTACTCCATACCTTCCGCAATCATGATCTGCAGCTCTGATTCCTGCTCCTTCGAAACCTCAGGCGCAGGCTCTTTCACCTGCTCTGCCTTGTCCTCTAATTCCTTTCGACTTTCTATTTCTCTGATTTTGCGGCCTTTCTCAGCTTCTAGATACTGCCTGTACACTACATCGTTTAGCATGAAACAGGTTTTCTGCTGATCCAGATGACCTTCTGGAAAGATACCTAGGGCCAGCATTTTCTCCAGATCTCTCACCACATAGGCCTCAGTTTTACCAGTGCCGGCAGCCAACTTTGCAATTTCGCCATACACTCTGTAATCGCACAGCTGAAGATAGCGCTGGGCCCTTTTTAAGCGCCTCTTTTGGCCGATTCCGAAACGGATCATGCCATAAAAACCTGCCAGAAACAGGAAGTTTACAATCCAGCCTGCCAGTGTGGTATCTCCGCTTAAAAGGGCGAACATCCGAAAGAATGTCACCAGTCCGGTGATTCCAAAGCCGATACCGCCGAACACCTGATACAGTACATTGGAGACACTTCCCACCTTTTTGACCTTAATGGCAGGCAGAGCTTTGCGGACTGAGGAAACCCTGGTATCCTGGGATTGCCTTTCCATGCGCTGCCCACGTTTCTGCCAATCCTGCATAAGCCTGTCCTGTCTCTGACGCTCTCTTTCCATAGCCCGCTGCTGCCAGAGCGGAATTTTGGGCGGAATATAGGCCCCACTTTGCTCTGGGGAATCCATGGATCCATTTTGCCCCGTCCATTGTTTTGTATTATTGTTTAGGGGAACACGCTTTCCCACCTCCCCCAAAGCATCTGCCACTGTCTGCGACACCAAATCATTCAGATTCTTGAAATCCCCACTCTGCAAAGCCTCTGACAGAGCATTTTTCATCTGCTCCCCAGTGCTGCTCCAATTTCGACTATCGCTCATATGCTGAACCTTCTTTATCTTATCATTTCCCCACAGTCTCCCCTGCAGGTATCATTTCCACTCTAGAACCGCTTCCCAAACAATCCCTCATGCCCCATTAAAGTACCACCGCCATCCTTACCCACAACGCCAGCCGAAAGAACAAGACTGAGCCACCGCAAGATAAAACCGAAAAGCCGGCGCCCGGCAGAATGCCCGCATTTTGGGCATTCTGCCGTGTGAGAACGGATTGCAAAGCGAACTTGTTCGCTCGCAATCCTAGAAGTTCTTAGTCTGCGTCCTTTGCAGACTTAGAACTTCTTCTCACACTATTATGGCACAACCCAGCCTGTTCCGCAACAATTTTATCCTTAATTCTCTATGAAGAGATTGTCCCTGGTGATATTGTTTAGCCATCGTCCACTCCTGTAGCGGCGCAGAACCCAGGGCCATTTGACAAATTCATCTGTGCACAGCAAAAAATAGACCCAAAGCACCGGGAGCTTTAGCACAAAGGCCGCGAAAAATCCCAGAGGTACAGCATAGCACCACATGTCGATAGCGTCGCAGACAAAGCCGAAACGGCTGTCGCCTCCTGCCCGGAACACACCTGCGATCAGCGTGGTGTTCACAGCGGCCCCCATGACATAGTAGGTATTGATCAACAGCATGTATTTCAGATAGTGCATAGCCTGTTCTGAAAGAGTGGCGTATTTTAACACAAGGGGAGTAGCAGCCAGCACAATGACACCGCCTATGGCGCCTGTGATGACAGTGAGCTTCATCAGCTTGCTGGCGCCTGCTTTTGCTTCCTCCAGCTTGTTCTGCCCTATGACATTCCCAAGTAGAATCCCTCCTGCACTGGCCATGCCAAAGCACAGAATGGTGCCGAAGTTGCGCACCACTATCACAAAGGAATTGGCAGCCACAGCGTCTGTTCCCAGGTGCCCCATGATGACAGAATACATGGAGAAAGCCACACTCCAAATGATGTCATTGCCCAGAGCCGGCAGGGAGAGCCTGACAAAGTCAGAGAACAGAAGCTTGTTTTTGGAAAACAGGTACCGGAAGTCCAGCTTGATATCCTTGCTGACAGCAGACACCACAAAGCAGGCCGCCAGCTCTATGAGACGAGAGGCGGAGGTGGCGATAGCCACGCCCATGGCTCCTAATTTCGGCGCGCCGAAGAGGCCGAAGATAAATACGGCGTTTAGGATGATATTCAGGGAAAAGGCCAGCACATTCATAGCTGTGCTGATGACCACTCTCCCAATGCTGCGCAGCACTGCCAGGTACACCTCTGTGATGCCCCAGCACAAGTAGCTGACACTCATAAAGCGCAGATAGGATGCACCGATGACAATCAATTGACTGTCATTGGTAAAAAGACGCATCATATACTCAGGGAAGAAAAGTGCTGCTCCGGCAAATAACAGAGCAAAGCCTAGGGAGAAGCGAAGAGCGATGCCCTCCACCACCTGGATGGCTTTCATGTCCCCTTTTCCATAATATTGGGCGCAGAGCATGGTGGCGCCGGTGCCCAGGCCGTAGAACACCATGAACAGCACATTGGCGTACTGGGAGGCCAGCGACACGGCGGATATGGAGGACTGCCCTACGTAATTGAGCATCACAACGTCCGCGGAGCTGACAGCAGCGCTCAAGAGGTTTTGGATGATAATGGGAAGAACCAGCTTGAAAATCTGGCTGTAGAACGGATCATTTTGAATGCGATTTTTCATTTGCGTCACAATCCTCCGTGAAATTGATTTTGTATGACTTATCTTATCACAACCATCTGTGTAATTCAATTGCCTTTGGTCCACTTGTAAGTGCATTGGGGACTGCAGACCAATGGGGATAGAATCCGCAGATAGGGACATACTGACTGGTATGATGAGAAAAGAGAAAATCCGGGAATTTGACTATTATGTTTTACTGTTCTTTATATTGGCTTTTATAGGCTGGCTCTGGGAGGTGTTGCTGTATCTGTGGACGGAGCACGCATTTATCAACAGAGGAGTATACAGAGGCCCCTATCTTCCCATCTACGGGGTGGGTGGGCTTACTTTGTGTCTTTTGCTTCGCAGATTCTACAAAAAGCCGGTGCGTATCTTTTTCCTGTCCATGCTTTTCTGCTCTTGCCTGGAATATGCTACCAGTTGGTTCTTAGAGTGGCTCTGGGGGATTCGGTGGTGGGATTACAGCGGCCATGCTTTTAATCTCAACGGGAGAATCTGCCTGCTGGGAGCGATAATCTTCGGCCTGGGGGGCACAGCCCTTGTATGTGTACTTTTGCCTCTTTATGACAAATTATACGAGAAATTTCCGAAAAAATGGCGGATGGCGCTGTGCCTGATACTATTGCTGCTTTTTATCGCAGACGCCACCTATTGCGCTGTGCGGCCCAATACAGGGCGGGGGATTTCCCAGGGTGGGTGAGAACAGGGCAGAAGCTTCGAAAGGACAAAAAGGTACATGCGCTTTTGTCCTTTTTACATATCCTTTTGTCCCTTGTATTTCCCGCTGCCCCATTCTATGCTGATAGCGCAGACACAAACCAGGAAGCAAAAAAGAAAGAGCGAGAGAGCGGGAAAGAGAGGAAAGAAAATGAAGTGTTACAAATGGAAAAAAGTAGCCGCATGTATCCTGGCGGCAGCAATGACCCTAAGCCTGTGCGCCTGCGGGAATCAGGGTGGCAGCGAAGAAAAGTCTGTCAGCACGGACAGCGAGGCCTCAAAGGAAGCTTCCGCCCAGGGGGCGTCTTCCGAGACAGAGGAGCCACAGGAATCTCAGACGGAGCCGGAGGAAACCCAAGGGGTGGAGGTGACCTATCCTTTAAAGGATAAGGTACATTTGACCCTGGCGATGGTAGATGAGGCAGCAGTAACAGCCAATGCTACAAATTTGGCAGCAACCCCTTTCGGCCAGGCATGGCAGGAGGCCACAGGCGTAGAGCTGGAAATGATGCAGCTGGCGGACAGCGATGCACTGAATCTCCTCTATGCCAGTGGAGAGCTTCCGGATCTTATTATGTATCCAGGCGGTTATACAGGTGGTGCGGAAAAGGCAGTGAAGGATAAGATTATCCAGCCCTTGAATGATTACATGCAGTATGCCCCGGATTTACAGGCTGTGATGGAAAGCAACGAACTGTATAAGAAGTCCAATACCACCAAAGACGGAGATATCATTGGATTCCCTTTCATCCGAGGGGATGACTATCTGCTCACCTCTGTAGGGCTGATCATCCGTCAGGATTGGCTGGATGATCTAAATCTGGAGATTCCCCAGACACCAGATGAACTGTATGAGGTGCTGAAGGCCTTCAAAGAGGAAAAGGGAGCGTCTGTGCCTATGTCAGTGGGCAAGTGGTGGCTGACGGCATTCGGCCTGGGACAAGGCATTCTCACCTCTCCTTTTGGCCTGGTGAAAGGTCAATTTTACCAGATAGATGGTCAGGTGCATTATGGATATGCAGAAGCAGCCTACAAGGATGTGTTGGCTTACTTGAATAAGCTTTACACAGATGGACTTTTGGACGCTAATTTCCAGACAGTGGATGATAACACAGTACGGGCCAATATGATGAATGGCGAGGCAGGAGTAGTCATTGGGAATGCGGGTGGCTATATGGGGAATATGCTTCAGACCATGGAGGAGGATCCCACCTTTGAGCTAAATGGCTTCGGACCACTGGTGGCAAAGGATGGGGATATCCCTATGAGTACCCAATATGATGCGCCGATCAATGGATACTTCCTCATTGTCACACCGAATTGCTCTAATAAGGAAGCGGCTGTGCAGTTTGCCAATTACGGCTATACGAAAGAAGGGAGCTTGCTTTTTAACTATGGTATTGAGGGTGAAAGCTACACCATGGAAGACGGCGTTCCTACTTATACAGAGCTGATTATGCACAATCCAGAGGGACTGACCAAGCAGTTAGCCATGGCCCAGTATACGAGAGCCTGGGCATATGGGCCTTTTGTCCAGGAGAAAGGATATCAGTTGCAGTATGCGAATCTGCCAGCGCAGGTGCAAGCTCTTACCAGCTGGACCACTTCGGACGTTGCTAAATACGCAATGCCTCCGGTGACGGTGTCAGAGGAGGATGCCAGCGAATATTCCAAACTAGTAGGGGACATTGATACTTATGTAGGAGAAATGACTATCAAGTATATCACAGGATTAAAGTCATTGGATACCTTTGAGTCTGAATATCTTGAAACCCTGAAATCCATGAATGTAGAGCGCACTATACAGCTACAGCAAGAGGCATTGGATAATTTTAACGCAAGATAATTAGGAAAGAAAAGAAATGTCAGGCAGACAGGTCTGTCTGGCATTTTTTCATAGTCAGAAAAGGCGGTGACAAATTTGATGAAAAAGAAGAAATCAGGTCTATTACGTCTCGGCAGAGACCTGAGAAAATATTCAGATGCCTACATACTTGTGATGCCGGTGGTAATATTCTATCTGCTGTTCTGCTATAAGCCTATGTATGGCATTCTGATCGCTTTTAAGGATTATTCTCCAGCAGTGGGGATCTGGGGAAGTGACTGGACCTCCAGTCATGGCTTTCAGCACTTTATTGATTTTTTTCAGTCCTATTATTTTGCGCGGATTTTAAAGAATACACTGGTGATCAGTCTTACCTCTATTTTATTTGGGTTTCCGGCTCCTATACTTTTAGCGCTTTTGCTGAATGAATTAAAGAATGAAAAATTCAAACGACTTACCCAGACGATTTCCTACATGCCTCATTTTATATCTGTGGTGGTGGTGTGCAGCATGATTCAAATGTTTACTTCCAATAAGGGATTCATTACCTATCTGCTGTCTTTTGTAGGAGTACCCGAATGTTCTTTGCTTACCAGACCCGAGTATTTTGTGCCTATTTATGTATTATCCGGCATCTGGCAGGGAATTGGCTGGGATGCCATTATCTACCTGGCAGCACTGTCAGGTATTGATCAGGAATTGTATGAGGCGGCCAGAATTGATGGAGCCGGACGATGGAAGCAGACGCTGCACGTGACCCTGCCTGGGATTAGCGGCACCATCATCATTATGCTGCTGCTTCGTCTGGGAAATGTGATGAACGTAGGTTTTGAGAAGATTATTCTATTATACAATGAAGGGATCTATGAGACTGCGGATGTGATCTCTACCTTTGTCTACCGGAAAGGTCTTCAGGACTTCCAGTGGGGGTACAGTGCGGCAGTGGGGATTTTTAATTCTACTATTAACTTTGTGGTGGTACTGGTGTTCAACAGAATCAGCAGGAAAGTCAGCGATGTGAGCCTGTGGTAGAGTGGGAGGAGAGAATAGATGCAAAATAGAAAGAAGATAACACCATATAAGGTCTTTTCGGCCCTGAATATGATTATCATGCTATTATTGATTTTGGTAACAGCCTATCCAATTTATTATATCGTGATAGCATCTTTCAGCGATCCGGGTGCGCTGTCCAGGCACATGGGATTAATGTGGGTACCCAGGAAGCCGTATACCTTGTCCGCTTATGTGACAGTGTTTCGGAATCCGCAGATCATAACAGGCTTTGTAAACACGCTGTTTGTACTGGGAGCAGGGCTTATCGTCAACTTGACCATGACCATGCTGGGGGCCTTCTTCCTGACCATAAAGGGACCTATCTTAAAGGATGCCATTGCCCTTATGATTATTTTTACCATGTATTTTTCCGGTGGACTAATCCCTGCCTATCTGAATATCAGGGATCTAAAATTGATGGACAGCCTATGGGCATTGATTCTGCCCGGCGCCATCAACACGGCCAACCTGATCATCATGAAGAGCGCCTTCCAATCCATTCCGGACAGTTTGGTGGAGTCTGCTCGTCTGGACGGAGGGAGCTTCCTGCAAATTCTATTGCGGGTGATGATTCCCTTAAGTAAGGCCACGATTGCGGTTATGGTACTGTATTATGGGGTGGGCCATTGGAATGCATGGTTTAGTGCCTCCGTTTATCTGCGGAATAGTCAGAAATTTCCCTTACAGCTGGTAGTTCGCAATATCTTAAAGCTTGCAGATGCCAGTGCCATGGGAGTGGGCGCTGGTATGGACGAGATTGCCCAACTGGCAGAGCTGATTAAATATGCATTGATTGTAGTCACCACCGCGCCGATACTGGTGTTATATCCTTTTTTACAGAAATACTTTGTGAAAGGGGTCATGGTGGGAGCCATTAAAGGTTGATGAGGGAATATGACGATGAGCTGTTTCCCGGTAAATGGAAGTGGACGGAAAAAGTGAACTTTGATAAAATGTAAGAGCGGTGGACATGGTTTTTCCATGGAGGTCCATATTCACGGAAGTAGACTGGTGACTGCACTGCCAGGGGGAGAGGGTGATGAAAAAGCGAAGTGTTTTGATAGGATGGCTTTGCTCCTATGTGATTATTATGATGATTCCTGCAACCGTTGCTTCCTCATGTGTGAAGCTTGAGACAGGCGT
>CANRZC010000072.1 GCA_947644185.1 uncultured Acetatifactor sp. | reverse complement strand
GCTTTTTATCTGCCACTCCCTGCCTGTGATATTCCTTCCTGACAAATGCCAGATTAATATGTGTCCTGTTGGGGCGCATACCCATGATACCGATTATCTTACCTTTGTCAAAGGCCGCATATACAGGAGAGAGCCCCTGCCTGCGTTTGGATATGAATTCTTCACTTTGTATAAGATTCCTGAAAACTTCAACCCCTTCCGGCTTGTAGTCGGGCGCTTCGAACTCCAGGAAGACCTCCAAGGCCAACGCCAGGGCTTCCTCCACTTCATCGCTGTTTATTTTGCGAATAGTATACAATACCTATCACCTCTTCTAAGCATATGCCACATATCCCATTTCAAAGGCTTTTCGATTTACTTCTATTGTCTTTTGCGGAACTGTAGTTTCTATTACATGGATCCAATCTTCTTTTTCAAAGCCCATATATCTGGCAGCGGCACCCAGTACCACCACATTGAAAGCTTTTGGTGCCCCCATCTCCACCGCTTTTTTTGTAGCCTCCACCACCACAGTCCTTCTGACACTCCGCAGCTCCTCCAATATGTTCTCAGGATACTGGGCCGCTCCGGTCACCACAGTGATAGGGTCAATACGCCAGTCATTTACTATGACCACTCCGTCTTCCTTCAGAAAATGCAGATAGCGCAGAGCCTCCAGCTTCTCAAAGGCAATCAACACATCCGCACAGCCCTCCTCCACAATGGGTTCGGCCACCTCCTCCCCATACCGCACAAAGGTCACCACACTGCCGCCGCGCTGTGCCATGCCGTGGACCTCTGAAAGCTTCACATCAAACCCTGCGTGAATGGCCAGATTCCCCAGTATTCTGCTGGTGAGCAGTGTCCCCTGTCCGCCCACGCCTACAATCATAATATTTTTAACACTCATCTTCCATCATCCTCCTGTCAACGCATACAACCGAAAATTCTATTGAAGCTCTTCGTGCGCTTTTAATCATGCCGCTTTAGCGGCCATAAAATTGGTGCAAGACCGGAAGAATGCCCGCACTTTGGGTATTCTTCCGTGTGAAGAAGCTTCACACTGTGCAATCTAGATTTTCTTAGCGGGCGTTTTTTGACCGCTTAGAAAATCTTTGCACACTTCTATCGCATCAAATTTGCACAGCTTCTGGCACAGTCCACAGCCATTACACATGGTCTCATCAATGGATATTGTTCCGTCTGCATTCTTTGTCAATGCAGGGCAGCCAGGACGCAGACAGGCGCCGCATTTCTTACATTTTTCAGGCACTGGCACACATTTATTAGGGAAAGTCACGCCCTTGAGCAGCACGCAGGGAGCTTTTGTAATGATAACTGATACCGCATCTCTATGGGTCTCCCGTTTCAGGGCTTCCGCCAGGCCGTCCAAATCAAAGGCACTGATTTCATACACATGCTCAATCCCCAGGGAACCACAGAGCTTTGTGATATTGATTGCCGGTACCACTTCCCCCTTCAGCGTCTTGCCCGTGGCAGCATGATCTTGGTGTCCTGTCATGCCTGTGGTGGAATTGTCCAGGATTACCACTGTGCCGCAGGACTGATTGTAAACCATGTTCATCAGAGAGTTGATTCCTGTATGCATAAACGTAGAATCTCCGATGACTGCCACCCAGTTCCTGATATACTCTCTTCCCCTGGCCTTTTCCATTCCGTGAAGGGTACTGATGCTAGATCCCATGCAGATCGTAGAATCCACCACACTCAAAGGTGCCACCGCCCCCAATGTATAACAGCCGATATCTCCGGCCCCATGGATCCCCAGACGTTTCATCACAGAGTATACACTGCGGTGGGGACAGCCTGGACATAGTATGGGTGGCCTGGCAGGCACTGCTGCCGGATCAGAAGTCTGTACTTTTTCTCCCAGCACTCGCTCACGCAGCAGATTGGCGCTGTACTCTCCCTGCACTGTAAAGATTTCCTTGCCCACAGCCTTTAAAATGCCCCAGGATTTTACCTGCTCTTCTATAACAGGCTCCAGTTCCTCAAATATGTAAAGCTTATCCACTTTCCCGGCAAACTCCTGTATCAGCTTCTTTGGCAGGGGATGTACCAATCCCAGCTTTAGGACGCTGGCTTGAGGCATGGCCTCCCGCACATACTGGTATGGGATTCCGCTGGTAATGAATCCTACCGACAGATCCCGGTATTCTGCGCGGTTTATGGGCATTGTGCAGGCATCTGCCCCCATCCGCTTCATCCGCTCCTCCACGAACACATGCCTCTTAATGGCATTGGCCGGCATCATGACATATTTGGCAGTATTCCGCTCATAGGGAAGGCACTCCCTCTCCTGCCTCTCTTTTAGCTCTACCACCCCCTGTGAATGGGAAAGTCTGGTGGTGGAACGCACCATTACAGGTGTGTCATACTCTTCGCTCAGATCAAAAGCAAGCTTCGTGAATTCCTTTGCCTCAGCGCTGTCAGAAGGCTCCAGCACTGGTATCATGGCAGCCCTTGCCACCATTCGGCTGTCCTGCTCATTCTGGGAGCTGTACATACCTGGATCATCTGCAGCCACTATCACCATGCCGCCCCCCACACCTGCATAGGCAGCCGTAAAAAGCGGATCTGACGCCACATTCACTCCTACATGCTTCATGCTGCACATAGAGCGGGCTCCTGCGATGGAGGCCCCAATAGCTACCTCCGCAGCCACCTTCTCATTGGGTGACCATTCCGCATAAACTTCCTCGTAATTTGCGATTGCTTCGCTGATTTCCGTGCTGGGTGTGCCTGGATAGGCTGCAGACACCTTCACGCCTGCCTCATAGGCGCCTCTCGCTATGGCTTCGTTGCCAAGCAGTATTCTCTTTTCTGACACTTTTCATCCTCCTGTTAAAAGATCGTCTCTATCTCTAATTTTTATCAATTTTAATTTACTTTTACCAATCTGTCAATTCTTTATGGCCCAAGACTTATGGAAAATATTAAAAAAAGAACCGTCCAGTGTTCCACGCCAAACGATTCTCCTTTTATATCCTATGCCTCCATCACTGCCGCTTTCATGCGTTTTACATAATCATAAATTTCCCTTTTCGCCTCCCCATCCCCATGTTGCGCGATGATTTTCACAATGGCACTTCCCACAATGGCCCCATCTGACATGGCTGCCATGGCTTTCGCCTGCTTTGGGGTACTGATGCCGAAGCCAATTGTGCAGGGTATGTCTGTCACGGCGCGAATGCTTTCCACCATAGCGCGGATATCTGTGCGAATTTCGCTGCGGACGCCTGTGACCCCCATGGACGACACCACATAGAGAAATCCCTTTGCCTCTGTGGCAATTTTCCGAATCCGGCTCTCGGAGGTAGGCGCAATCATGGAGATCAACGCCACGCCATGAGCCTGTGCTGTCACTTCCATCTCCCCCTTTTCCTCGAAAGGCAAATCTGGCACAATGAGAGCGTCCACTTTCAGTTCCTGACATTTGGTGAAAAATTTCTCATATCCATAATGGAAGACGGGATTGGCGTAGGTCATAAAGGCAAGCGGAATCCGGGAGCTTTGTCTGACTCTCCTGACAATATCAAAGACTCCATCTGTAGTCATGCCAGCTCTCAATGCACGAAGATTGGCTTCCTGAATCGCTGGCCCCTCTGCAATTGGATCCGAAAAGGGGATCCCAATCTCTATTAGGTCTGCCCCGGCCCGTTCCATTTCCAGAATATATGCCACTGTGGCATCTGCGGAGGGGTCTCCCGCAGTCAGAAAAGGTATAAAGGCTTTTTTGTTGGGTGTCTGAAATACGCGATTAAGTTCACTCATGGATATCCCTCCCTCTATATCTGGCAATTGCCGCTACATCCTTGTCTCCCCGCCCGGAAAGGCAGACGATGATACTCTGATCCGAATGGTAGTTTTTCGCAATCTTCCTCACATAGGCCACAGCATGGGCACTTTCAATGGCACAGATAATGCCCTCCATCCGGGCAATATACTCAAATGCCTCCACCGCCTCCTCATCGGTCACAGGAACATACTGCGCTCTGCCAATATCATGAAGATAGGCATGCTCCGGCCCAATGCCAGGGTAGTCCAGCCCTGCCGAAATAGAATAGACCGGCGCGATCTGGCCATATGCATCCTGACAGAAATAGGATTTCATACCGTGAAAGATCCCTGGCGTCCCCGTGGCAATGGTAGCTGCTGTCTGGGCTGTCTCCACACCTCGGCCAGCTGCCTCACAGCCAATCAGCTCCACCTCCTTATTCTGGATAAAATTGTAGAAGGCTCCCATGGAATTACTGCCGCCACCTACACAGGCTACCACGGCTGCAGGAAGCTTTCCCTCCCGCTCTAAGATCTGCGCCTTTGCCTCCCTGCTGATGACACTTTGGAAATCCCTGACAATCATGGGAAAAGGATGAGGTCCCATGACGGATCCCAATACATAGAGTGTGTCATCCACCCGGTTCGTCCACTCTCTCATACATTCATTCACCGCATCCTTCAGGGTCTGGGTCCCTGTGGTGACGGGATGCACCTTTGCCCCCAAAAGCTCCATGCGGTATACATTCAGTGCCTGGCGGATGGTGTCCTCTTTCCCCATAAAAATCTCGCACTCCATGTTCAAAAGCGCGGCTGCCGTGGCCGTGGCCACACCGTGCTGTCCTGCGCCGGTCTCTGCGATAATCCGAGTCTTGCCCATTTTCTTCGCAAGCAGGGCCTGACCTAGCACATTGTTGATCTTGTGGGATCCCGTATGATTTAGATCCTCTCTCTTTAAATAAATTTTTGCACCGCCTAAGTCCTTTGTCATTTGCTCCGCATAGTAAAGTAATGAGGGTCTGCCTGTGTAATCCCGGTTCAGCGCCTCCAGCTGGGCCTGAAATTCCCTATCATTTTTATAATGCTCATAGCACTCTTCCAAATGCGCTAGCTCATTCATCAAAGTCTCTGGCACGTACTGTCCGCCGTGCACGCCGTATCGTCCTTTCCCCATCTCTTTTCTCCTCTCTTTTTCGCTTTTTATTGGTTTCTTTTAGCCAAAGTGTCCACCCTGCGCACCAGCTCCACAACTGCCCGCATCTTTTCTCTATCCTTGAATCCTTCTGTCTCCACACCCGAGCTTATGTCCACTGCATAGGGATGTAGCGCTAATGCCTGCCCCAGATTCTCCAGATTCAGTCCTCCTGCCAGGAAATAGCTTCTTTTCACATCTGTCAACAGATTCCAGTCAAAAGTCCTGCCGCTTCCTGTACCGCTGTCAAATAATAGAAAATCCGCCTCTGAATCCAGCCACGGTTCTATATTCCCACGGCTTTGCACCTTTATAGCTTTCACCACAGGCTTCCCAGTGGAGCTGCGAATGCGCTGGATATCCTCCTTCGTCTCCTGTCCATGGAGCTGCGCCAGCTGAATGACATCATCCTTTAAATAAGAAATCACCTCCTGTGCAGGCGCATTTACAAATACGCCCACGGCCTGTATTCCCATATCCAGTCTCTCCCGAAGCTGCACCGCCTGCCTGCCAGATATGCTGCGACGATACCCATCTGCCAGCACAAATCCCACAAAATCCGGCCGCACTTCATTGGCGTAGTCAATATCATCCGTGCGGAATAAGCCGCAAATTTTAATTTTTGTCTTTTTTGTCTTTTCCATCTTTATCCCCCTTACATACTTTAAAATGCCGCTTCAGCGGCACATGCCATCGGTGCAAGGCCGGAGCTGTCTAAGCATTGCCTCCTTATCCTTCGCCCGCATAAAAGTCTCCCCTATCAGCACTGCGTCCGTACCGTTCTCCTCCAGTCTGGCAATATCTGCCCGGGTCTTCATCCCACTCTCCGACACAAAGAGAATCTCCTTCGGAATCAGCTCTCGCAGCCGCAGAGAATTGGAGATATCCACTGTAAAATCCTTCAGGTTCCGGTTATTCACCCCGATAATCCTTGCCCCGGCTTTCAGGGCCATCTCCACCTCCACCTGATCATGGGCCTCCACCAGAGCGGACAGGCCCAGCTCTCTGACTATTCCTAAATATTCCGTAAGCTCCTGCTGGGAAAGGATCCCACAGATCAACAGCACTGCATCTGCCCCCATGGTCTTTGCCTCGTAAAGCATATACGCATCCACCGTAAAATCCTTGCGCAGCAGAGGAATAGATACATGCTTTCGAATTTCTGACAGGTACGCATTACTCCCCTGAAAATAATAAGGCTCTGTCAATACCGAGATAGCGTCTGCCCCAGCCCGCTCATATTCTTTTCCAATCTCCACATAGGGAAACTCCACCGCGATAACGCCTTTAGAGGGCGAGGCCTTTTTCACCTCACAGATAAAGCTTATCCCGGCTCTTCGCAGCGCTTTCTCAAAGGGAAAGCCTGTGTCACAATCCATGGCCATAGCCCTGGCTCTAAGCTCCGTCATAGAAAGCTTTCTTTTTTCCGCCCCAATTCGCTCTCTGGTTTTGACAGCAATTTCCTCCAATATCATATTCATTTTCCCTTTCTTTTCAGTCCTTGTCTCATGGGACACAACCAACCTACCGGGTTTCATTGGACAGCTGTATAAACCGCTCCAGCTGCTCCATGGCCCTGCCGCTGTCAATGGTCTTCTCCGCCAATTGAACTGCCGCCTTCAAGCTGGTGGCCTTCCCTGCCACAAACAGAGCCGCTGCCCCATTGATAACCGCTGCAGCTCTCTTTGCACCTCGTTCTGTGCCATTCAAGATAGCTTTGGTAATGGCCGCATTCTCTTTCGGTGTGCCTCCCGTCAGCTCCTCCCTGGGATAGCATTGTAGTCCCACGTCCTCCGGCCGGATGGTACTACACTTGATCTGTCCCTCCCGGAACATACACACCTTCGTAGGTCCACAAATAGAAATCTCATCCAGTCTCTCCTCCCCATACACCACCATGCCTTTCTTCACACCCAGGTTCATCAGCACATGAGCCATGCTCTCTAAAAGACTCTCGTCATACACCCCCATGATTTGCATAGAGGGATTCGCCGGATTGGTCAGGGGACCCAGGATGTTAAATATCGTCCGAACCCCCAGCTCCCTGCGCACAGGCCCCACATGCTTCATGGCCGTATGATATTTTTGGGCAAACAGAAAGCAGATCCCCGGATCCTTTAGAAGCTTTGCAGCCTGCTTTGGTTCCAGGGAAATATTTACTCCCAAAGCCTCTAAGCAGTCCGCAGCGCCGGATTTAGAGCTGGCAGCCCGATTCCCATGCTTTGCCACAGGCACCCCCGCGGCAGAGATAATAAGCGCTGCGGTGGTGGAAATATTGAAGGAGTTGGATCCATCGCCGCCAGTTCCCACAATTTCCAGCACATCCCTGCCATACTCCACAGGGAGTGCATGGCTGCGCATGGCCTCTGCCGAGCCTGTGATTTCCTCGATGCTCTCCCCCTTCATGCTCAGCGCTATCAGATAGGCACTTTTCTGCACATCTGAGGCCTCTCCGTTCATGATTTCATTCATGACCATCTTCGCACAATCGTATCCAATATCCTCTTTTCTGGTCAGCCTTGCGATTGCCTCATCAATTTTCCGCTTTGTCTTCTCTCCTGGATCCTTATCCACCTTTTTCTCTGCTTTGGCTAGCTGTGGCTTTTCTTTTTTATTCCCCCATTTTATAAAGTTCTCCATAATCTGATACCCCTCAGGTGTCAACACGGATTCTGGATGGAATTGTACCCCATAGACTGACTCATCTCTGTGCTCTACTGCCATGATCTCCCCCTCCTGGGTATAGGCCACCACCCGCAGCACATCCGGTATAGACTGGGGCGCAGCTGCCAGTGAATGGTATCTGCCCACGGTGATTTCCGACTCCATACCCGCAAAGAGAATACACTGCGTATCCAGGCGTACCACCGACTGCTTCCCATGCATAAGCTGCTCCGCGTAGGTAATCCTAGCCCCAAACGCCTCACAGATAGCCTGATGCCCGAGACAAATGCCTAAAATAGGGATCTTCCCTGTGAAATACCTGACAACCTCTTCACAGATACCTGCCTCTGACGGCTTCCCCGGCCCTGGCGAGATAACAATATGGGACGGATTCATTTCCTCGATCTCTTTCAGCGTCTTTTCATCATTTCGAATGACCTGTACATTTGGCTCAATGGAGGCAGCCAGTTGATATACGTTATAGGAAAAACTGTCATAATTATCAATCAAAAGTAGCATTCTCTTTTCCTCTCTTCTCTTTCTTTTCCCGTACACATCCCAGCATTTCGCTGAAGCAGATTCCTATCTGGAGCATTCCCTTTGTACTTCGCCGCAGTGGCATGCCAGAATAGCACTTTTCACAGCTTCTGCCTTCTGGATGCATTCCTGATACTCCCTCTCAGGATCGCTGTCTGCCACGATTCCAGCCCCCGATCGGATAAACACCTTGCCATTTTTGGAGAAAGCCAGTCGAATGGCAATGCAGGTGTCCAGATTGCCGGTAAAAGACAGATATCCAATGGCTCCACCGTATATCCCTCGTTTGTTGTTCTCCAGCTCATTGATAATCTCACAGGCTCGCAGCTTTGGGGCACCGGAGAGTGTTCCCGCAGGCAGAATGGCATCCAATGCGTCCAATGCATCCCTGTCCTCCCTGATTTCCCCGCTGACCGTGGAGCCAATGTGCATCACATGAGAAAAGCGCTGTATGGTCTTATACTTTTCTACAGTGACAGTTCCCACCTTGCTGATCTTACCAATGTCATTTCGTCCCAGGTCCACCAGCATATTGTGCTCTGCCAGCTCTTTTTCGTCTGAGAGCAATTCCTGCTCCAGCTGCGCATCCTCCTTACTTGTGGATCCTCTTTTTCTGGTACCTGCCAGCGGAAAGGTATGGAGCTTTCCCTCCTCCAGCTTCACCAATGTCTCTGGGCTAGCACCAGCTATCTCTCCATCTGTCCCGGAAAAATAGAACATGTACGGCGATGGATTTGTAGTCCGTAGCACCCTGTAAGCGTCCAGCAGGCTTCCCTCAATCTGCGCTTCCAACCGGTTGGAAAGCACCACCTGGAAGACGTCGCCCTCCCTGATATAGTGCTTCCCCTGCTGCACCATTTTGCAGTATGCCTCTTTGTCAAACAGAGGAATAAAGTCTGATTTCAGCCTCAGAGGATGGTCTGTTGCCTTTTCCCCTTGTGTAAGTAATCTGTTCATCTGCTCCAGCTCCAGCAGTGCCTTATGATAGTTCGTCTCTAAGTCATCTGTCTTCACATTCACAGTCAAGATGATCTTCTGTCTGTAGTTGTCGAAAGCAATGACTTTGTCGAACAGCATAAGGTTCACATCCTGAAACCCTTCTTCGTCCTGGGCATCTAGCTTTAAGGTAGGCTCGCTATATTTGATATAATCCCAGAACATTATCCCTCCAAGACCGTTGGCATTTATATAATCACATTT
>CANRZC010000071.1 GCA_947644185.1 uncultured Acetatifactor sp. | reverse complement strand
AGTTTTCTGTTGACAGATAGAATTCCTCATGTTAAGATACAGAACAATAGGAAAGGAATTTGCTTATGGAAAAAACAGAGAGAGAAAAACGGGTTACCAAAAACATACTGGAACAACTGACGCCAGGCACTGACGAGGATTTAAAGGTACAGAAGATTTCTCCTGGCCTTCCACAGGGCGTGTCCTCCCGGGATGTCTATAAAGATATTCTGCGGATTGCGCTGCCTGCAAGTGTGGAGCTTATGCTCTCCTCTTTGGTGTCCATGGTGGATTTGATGATGGTGGGTGGATTGGGCACCTGGGCTATCACTTCTGTAGGTCTTACCACACAGCCTAAGTTCCTGCTGATGACCATGGTCATGTCCATGAATGTAGGCGCTACGGCTCTGGTGGCCCAGGCAAAGGGTGCAGGCAGACAGGATGCCGCCAGAAAGTATGCCCGCCAGGCTGTCACGGTGAACCTTCTCATGGGCGCCTTTCTCTCTCTTCTGGGGCTGCTCACCGCAGGTCCTCTGGTGAGCTTTATGGGAGCAAAGACACAGCAGATTCTGGATGCCGGGACTGCCTATCTCCGGATCCAGATGGCCAGCTTCCTCTTTTTCTCTTTGACTTCCACCCTCACTGCCGTGCTCCGAGGCATCGGAGATTCCCGGACAGCCATGTATTATAATTCCGCAGCCAACCTGTCCAATATCGTTCTAAATTATCTATTGATCCATGGACATTACGGCTTTCCCAGAATGGAAGTGGCTGGTGCCTCTCTGGCCACAGCCATCAGTCAAGTGCTGGCTTGTGGCCTGGCTATAGCAGCGGTTTCCAAGAGAAAATGCTATTTACATATGAGTCTTAGGGATGATTTTAAGCCATCCCGCCAGGAGATTACAGAGATCGCTGGTATCGGTCTCCCCGCCGCACTGGAGCAGTTCATGATGCGGATTGGCTCCCTGATCTTCTCCAAAACTGTGGCTTCGCTGGGCACCGTAGAGTTTGCGGCCCACCAGGTCTGTATGAATATTCAGTCTCTCACCATGATGAACGGCCAAGTATTCTCCATTTCTGCCACTTCCCTCATGGGTCAGAGCCTGGGAAGACGAAGACCTGATATGGCCCAGGCCTACACCACCCGCTGCAGGCGCTGTGGCATGTCAGTGGCCATCCTCATGGGTTTGGCATTCATCCTTTTTGGAAGGCCGCTATCTGGGCTTTATACAGATGACACTGCCTGTATCTCAATCTGTGTGGAAATTCTCTGGATTGTGGCCTTTATTCAGCCCTTCCAGTCTTCTCAGTTTATCGTGGCCGGCGCCCTCAGAGGAGCTGGAGACACGAAGTTTGTGGCAAAGCTGACCTTTTACACGGTACTTCTACTTCGCCCAGGCCTGGCAATTCTGGCTGTTCGAGGATTCCATCTGGGACTGCCTGGCGCATGGCTTGCCATCACAACAGATCAGATTCTGCGCTCTGCTCTCATTGCGTTCCGGTATCGCTCCGGGCAATGGAAGGAGCTGCCTTTGCTCCATGCCAAAGCTACAAAGGCAGTAAAAGCAGCTTAAATTGGTGTCAGAAATGTATGGAAATGCGGTTTCCCAAGGCACTGGAATGGTACCGGAGCCAATGGGGAACTGGAATAGGAGGTAACAATATGGCAACAGCAAAAGACATTGACAGGCTTCTTAAAAGCTTTGTGGAAAGGGGACTTCCCGGCTGCTCCTTGAAGGTCATGCAGCGGGGCACTACTCTCTATGAGGGCTACTTTGGGCTTGCGGACCGTGATACCAAATCCCCTGTGACTAGGGATTCTCTTTTCCGCCAGGCATCCATGTCCAAGATTCCGCTCTACACCGCCATGATGATGCTGTATGAGCGAGGTAGGTTCCTGCTCACGGATCCTGTGGGCAACTATCTTCCCCAGTGGAAAACCAGCAAAAAATATGTGCGACAGCCCAATGGATATGTAAAAGTGGTGCCTACAGAGCGTCCCATCACCATTCGTGACACGCTTTCCATGAAGTGTGGTCTGCCCTACTGCAATTCTGCTGCGCCCACGGAGGATATCACCCTGCGGGGTATGCAAGAATGCATGAAGCCTCTCTGGGAAAAGGGCCATTACACCCTGGAAGAACAGCTTGCCGCTATGTCCCAGGCTCCTCTGGCCTGTGAACCTGGCACCCACTGGATGTACGGCTTTTCCAGTGAGCTGGCCGCAGGTATCCTGGAAAAGATCTGTGATAAGCCAGCCAATGAGGCTCTAAAAGACCTTTTATTCGATCCTTTGGAAATGGAGAATACCGCTGCCCTATTCTTTGGCGACGCCAGAGCGCGCATGGTTTCTCTCTACGCCCTGAACGAAAAGGGAGAATACGTTCCCGGCCCTGGGTTTTTTGACAAAAAGCACATGCCAGGGGAGGAAAACGAAGCCGGATGGGCCAGGCTTTTCTCCAATGTAGAGGATTACTCCCATCTGATGCAGATGCTTGCCTGCGGAGGCGTATACCACGGCGTGCGTTTCATGAGTGCTGGCACCATTGACCTAATGCGCACCAACGGGCTGGACCAGACGCAGCAAAAGGATTTCCCTGAGGAGGGCTACGGCTATGGATATGGGGTCCGCACCCTGACAGACCATGCTGCTGGAAATCTAAATGGTTCTCTGGGTGCCTTTGGCTGGACAGGCGGTTTCGGAACCTGGTGCGAGGCGGATCCAAAGGAGGGGCTCTCCATCGTCTATATGCACAACCTGATCCCCAATGGGGAACAGTATTATCATCCTCGGGTTCGCACGATTTCCTACGGACTGCTGTAGAAGGATTTTAGATTTGCAGAAAGGAATGGATAGAAATGGCTGATTTCAAAGATTTAGATAGACTGCTTCAAAAGTATGTGGATGATGGGTTGCCCAATGCAAGCTGCGTCATCGCCAGAAAAGGAGAAATCCTCTACGAAAACTATTTTGGATGGGCTGATAAGGAAAATGGCGTGAAGTTAAGCGCCAATCATGTATTCCGCCAGGCCTCTCTCACCAAGATCGCCATGTACACTACGGCCATGATGCTCTATGAACAGGGGAAATTTTTGATGACAGATCCTCTGTATGAGTATTTTCCAGAATACAGAAACTCTACCAAGCTGGTAACTATGCCAAATGGTTCTCTGGAGGTGATCCCCACGGAGAAACCCATTTTGGTAAAGCATATCTTCAATATGACCTGTGGTCTCCCTTATGAGATGATCGTAGGTGGCGTTCCTGTGCAGCATCATCCCACAGCGCTGGCCATGGCCCGAGAGATGAAAGAATTGAGAGAGAAGGGATACTTTACGCTCAGAGAACAGATCCGGGCAGCTTCCCGGGTTCCCCTTGCCTTTGAGCCAGGAACACGTTTCCTCTATGGTTTTGCCAGTGAGCTGACAGCAGGCCTGCTGGAAGTGCTCTGTGGCAAGCCCGCTGAATTGGTGATCAAAGAAATGTTGTTCGAGCCCTTGGGCATGGACAGCTCAGCGAATTTCCTCTTTGGAGATCTGGAAAGCCGTCTGGTAAAGGATTATTACCTGAAACCAGGGAAAAAGCTGGGAGATTCTGATCCCTTCTTCCTCCCAGAGCCAGAGCGGGAGGCGAAATTTGTAGGCCCTCTGGGAACCGTTCCTGGCTTCTCCCGGGTCATCACCAATTGTGGGGATTATACGAAGCTGATGCAGATGCTTGCCTGCGGAGGTACCTATCAGGGTGTAAAGCTTCTAGGCCGTAAAACCATCGATCTCCTTCGGACTAACACTCTGACGCCTAAAGTGTTGGAAGAGGATTTTTCTAACACTTATCTGGCAGGCTACGGGTATGGCTATGGAATGCGTATGCTTCTAGACAGATATGCAGGGCAGCACAATGGTTTTCCCGGACAGTTTGGTTGGACAGGTGGCTCCGGAACCTGGGCGGAGGCTTCTCCCGAGGAAGGTGTGTCCATTGTCTATATGCACAACCTACAGCCTAATTTGGAGGAATACCACCATCTGCGGATGCGTGCTGTGGCCTACGGATGTCTGTAAGTTTAGCATATTTTCAGGGGCTGTGGGAAACGATTTCCCACAGCCCCTCTCTCTTGCTTTGCTATTGCCTGCCGTGTCGACACAATCCGCGGATCACTCAAGTCTGCCACAGCTTCAGGTATCTTCCTCCGATTTTGTTCCTTTGCCCAGCGCAGCTTTTCCAGCCAGGAATCCAGACAGCACTGCCTGCAGGTCCACTCCTGTGGACTCTTTCAGCCCATCTGTCACCTGCACCACAGTTCCCATAATATCCTTCATAAGCTTTGTGGAATTGCCGTCACCGTACATGGTGATCTTATCCACACTGGCAAGAGGCTCCGCAGCGTTTCTGACCACCTCAGGCAATGCCTTAAAGTACATTTCCAGCACAGCGGCCTCCCCCATTTTCGCCATGGCTTCCGCCTTTTTCTCAATACCCTCAGCCTCTGCCACGGCCTTTGCACGGATAGCCTCCGCCTCTGCCAGCCCTCTGGTGCGGATACCGTCTGCCTCCTGTTCCATGGTATAGCGCTTTGCCTCCGCCTGGGCCTTCATGGCCTCAGCCTCTTTTTCGGTCTCAAACTTTTTGGCTTCTGCCTCCCGCTGGCGCTCATACAGGCTTGCATCGGCCTGCTGCTGCTTGGCGAATTTGTCAGCCTCCGCCTTTTTCTTCACCTGGGCATCCAGGGACTGTTCCATTACTTCCGCTTCCCGCTGTTTTAGCTGGATTTCCTTCTCCTGCTTTGCAATATTGGCGTTGGCTGTGGTAATCTCAACGGTCTTTCGCTGCTCCTCCTCCTGAATCCGATAGGCGGCATCGGCCTCAGCTTGCTTGATATCGGCTTCCCGCTTCAGCTCAGCCTTGCGTATGGCCAAATCATTTTGCTTCTTTGCGATCTCTGTGGCAGCATTTACCTCCGCCTCATTGGACTCCCTCTTTGCATTGGCCTGTGCCTTGGCAATTTCCTTCTCGCTCTCCGCCCGGGAGATTGCCGCATTCTTCTGGATCTTCACGATATTGTCCACACCCAGATTCTCAATGACTCCATTGCCATCCACAAAATTCTGTACATTAAAGCTGATAATGTCAAGCCCCATGGCCGCCAGATCCGGCTCCGCGTTTTCCTTTACCAGAGTGGCGAATTTCTGTCTGTCAGAGACCATCTCCTCCAGCGCCATTTTGCCTACAATCTCACGCACATTGCCCTCCAGCACTTCCCTGGCCACACGTCCAATGTACTCCGCGTTCTTGTTCAGGAAATTCTGGGCTGCCAGCTTCAGGCGCTCTTCATTATCGCTTATTTTTACGTTCACAGTGGCATCCACATTGATATTTATGTAGTCCGCCGTGGGAACCGCATTGGAGGTCTTCACATCAATGGGAATCAGCTGTAGATTCAGTTCATCCTTTCTCTCCAAAAAGGGAATCTTGATTCCTGCCTTTCCGATAAGCACCTTTGGGTTCTTGCGCAGCCCAGAGATAATCATTGCTGTGTCCGGGGGTGCTTTCACATACCCAGTTAAGAAGATCAAAAACAACAGTACCACCACTACACCCAAGACCACTGCAAAAATCGGAAAACCACCAGAGCCCATGCCAGAGGCACCGCTCAGAACCGCCATGTCCAATACCGTTTTCATCATACCCCTCCTCCTTTTTGTATATTATATGCTTCTGATGACCCCTTCTACTATTACAGAAAATGCATATTCAGCACTAAATTTCTACTGTAAACACAATACAATCCTTCCCTGTCAGCTCCCTGGTACGGGCATCTGGCTGTCCCAGTCCCATGCTAATGCGGAATTTTCCGCCGTCAACGATTCTTTCCCCTTCGTCGTTGACTACAGTAAAGGCGTCCTTTTTGAGCTTCAGTTCCACCTCTGTGCTCTCTCCACCGTTTAGGAAAATGCGAGTAAACCCACACAGCTTTCCATTGGGGGTTGCGTAGGGGGACTCCAGGGCCTCCACATAGGCCTGTATCACTTCCCCTGTACCTGTCTGCCCATTATTTTTCACCCTAACCTGCACTGTCATATCCTGGGTCACATCCCATTTCAGGGCTCCTTCTACTCCTGGCGTCCAACTCTGACCATGGCAGTCTGCAGATACCACCTGCACGTCTCCGTAGGTGAGACCGTAGCCAAAAGGATACAGGGGCTTTCCCTGAAAATACCGGTAAGTCCTGCCCTTCATGGAGTAGTCCTCAAAGGCCGGCAACTCCTCTGTACTATTGTAAAAGGTCACTGGCAGCTTTCCTGAGGGAGAGAGCTCTCCTAACAGCACCCTGGCCACTGCCCGGCCACCTCTGGCCCCAGGATACCACACCTGCAGCACTGCATCCGCATGCTCCTGCACATACCGCAGATCCATGGCACTGCCTGTCATATTCAGTACCACCACAGGTTTGCCTACTTTCACTACAGCCTCAATAAGCTCTCTCTGGGGCTGGGGCAGCAGCAAATCTTTTTTATCACCAGAGGCATAGCTGTTGCCTGTATCTCCTTCCTCTCCCTCCAGGGTCTCATCAAGTCCCACACACAGAAGCACCACATCGCTGTGCTTCGCCACACTCACTGCCTCTGCGATGCGATCCTGTCTCTGTGCCAGTCCCTCCACCTTGTCCTGGAACAGGTGACAGCCCTCAGAATAGTACACCCGCACATCCGGCAAGGCATCCTGGATTCCCTCCAGAACCGTGATATACCGAGATGCCGTTCCGTGATAATTGCCCATCAGTGCCTTGCGGCTGTCTGCATTGGGCCCGATGACACCAATAGCCTTTAATTCCTCTTTTTTCAAAGGCAGCAAGCCGTTATTTTTTAGCAGTACCATACCTTCCGCCGCAGCCTGCTCCGCCAGCTCTAAATGCTCCTTGCACTCAATCCGGTCAAAGCCAGTGTTGTCATAGGGGGTCTCATCAAACAGCCCCAGCAGGAACCGTGTGGTAAAGAGTCTCTCTGCCGCCAGGCTGATCTCATCCTGGGTCACCAGCCCTTCCTGACATGCCTTCAGAAGATGCAGATAGGTAACACCACAGTTTACATCGCAACCTGCCTTCAATGCCATGGCTGCAGATTCCTCAGCAGTGTCAGTGACCATATGGTGCATGTGAAAATCCAGGATGGCCCAGCAGTCAGACACGAAATGTCCCTGGAACTCCCATTTCTCCCGCAGAATATCCTTTATCAGCGTGTTGCTGCCACAGCAGGGCTCTCCGTTGGTCCTGTTGTAAGCGCCCATCACCGCCTCCACCTGTGCCTCTTTCACCAGTTTTTCAAAAGCAGGAAGATAGGTTTCCCACAGATCCTTTTGGGAGACTCTGGCATCAAAGCGATGGCGCTCCCCCTCTGGGCCAGAGTGCACCGCGAAATGTTTTGCACATGCCGCAGCGTGCAGATACTCTCCGTCCCCCTGGAGGCCCTCCACAAAGGCCTTGCCCAGTTCCCCTGTCAGATAAGGATCCTCTCCATAGGTCTCATGCCCTCTTCCCCACCTGGGATCCCGGAATATATTCACATTGGGTGACCAGAAGGTAAGTCCCTTATAGATGTCCCTGTTCCCCTCTTCCTTATATGCGTTATATTTTGCCCGTCCCTCCTCCGCTATGGCCTCACCCACCGCTTTCATCATAGGCACGTCAAAAGCGGCTGCCATGCCAATTGCCTGGGGAAAAACAGTTGCCACTCCTGCTCTTGCCACACCGTGGAGAGCCTCGTTCCACCAGTTGTAGGCAGGTATGCCCAGCCTGGGAATGGCCGGCGAATCGAATCTAAGCTGGGAAGCTCTTTCCTCCAGGGTCATCTGGGCCACCAGTTCCTTTGCCCTTTTTCTTGCATTTTCTCTGTCTCTCATATCACTACCTCCACTCTAGCCTGTATCCCTCCCAAAGGATAGGCCTTTTTGTCTTAACATAACTCATCCTTTCATTCCCAATAGTCGCCGGTAATCTTCATATAATGTAAGGGAATCTGGATGTCCACAAAAGGCTCTGGTTCCTGGACGGTTCATTAGCCCCATGTACTGGTAGCATAGCACTGTCTCCACATAAGGAGAAATACTGGCCAACTGCCTCTCTATCCTGTGGATATCTGCCGGAACCAACGCGCTTCTGTAAACCTCACCCTCAAATGCAAACAATTCCATATCCGCCCAGAGCGCACTGCGTCCGGCTCGATCATGCGCATGCTTCAGTGCCTCATAATAGGCCGCTGTCTGCTCTGGAGTAGACTTTCTTACACCTACCTCGTCCTGGTAAGCAATGATATCCGCATCAATCTTTTCAAGCTGTCCTACATAGGTATCGTCTGCCTTTAAAAGATTTGTTCCGTAAGGTGCAATCAACAGCTTTGACCCTGGAAGCAATTCCCGCCCCCTGGCCGCATAAATATTAATATACCGGATAAAATCTTCATCAAAATACCCGTTGATGCCAGCTTCATCGGGCAGATACCAGCCATAAAAGGAAGAATGGCTCCCATAATTCTCAACCATCTGCTCCATGGCACAGAAAGCTCGTCTCTGTACTTCCGGGTTCGCCCAGTTATCTGCAGGATGCCGCCAGTTCCCATAGAAACCACAGGATACAAATACCGAGATGCCGTATCGGTCTGCCGCTGTCAACAGGGTTTCCAGGGGGTCCTGGCATGGCATCTCTGCCTGAGGATAGATATCTGTCCTAAAATAGCTTTCCGCACAGTCCTCTTCCACAAGGCTACTGCACAGCAGCACAATGTACTTCATGCCAAGAGATGCAATCTCCGCCACCTTCTCCTCCCATTGAGCCTCACTAAAATGTCTGCAAATGGGATTCCAATATTTCCCCTCTACTGTACTGTGGTGTCTGAACTCGAACCACGTCCCCTGAATCGCTTTCAACATTTTGAACCTCCTGCCATGCTTTTGTACTTCCTTTGTGCCCACTTCTATCTAAAGACTATTATAGGCTAAAATGCTTTCCTTAACAATGGCTAATATGCAATTTATTATTTCTTCCAATAAGTCCATCTCACTGCCGGTTTGTAACCGATTGCTTTGTAGAATCCATGAAATCCACCTGTCATATGGGTTGCTCCCAATGCTTTTGTCCTTCGATATAATTCGGACAAAGCGGCAGAGGCAAGTCCTCTACGGCGATATTCTGGGATTGTACAAAGTGGTTCCATGTAAGCCAGTTTATTTGCCGGTGTCCACCACATTCCCCCATAGCATGCATACTCTCCCTTATCGTCAGCAATGGTAACTGACAAATTTGTGGTTGCATGTGGTGCTACCTCCAATAAATAATTACTCTGCTCGTATTGATGATTCCATAAACCCTCATTCTGTTCATGATCGAACCCTTTCCAACAGCACTTGCTTATCTTGTCCATATCATACTGGTCAGGATTTACAAAATGAAATCCCTCCGGCAAAGGATACTCCAACACATCATCAAAATCAAATTGCATATCCCAGCTTTCTGATGTTTGATGATATCCTGCCTGTTTTGCAGCGTTCATCAATGAGTCCTGTCCCCCAAAAAGAATCAGTTGTATG
>CANRZC010000070.1 GCA_947644185.1 uncultured Acetatifactor sp. | reverse complement strand
CAAAGAAGATATTCCGGCTATTTGCGAGGGCTACGACCGATTGGCAGCAGAGATTATCAAAGCCTACGATGCCCACATCTTCGGGGATCTGTTTTCCCAATTTATAACAGATACGATACAACTGTGCTGCGATCAGATCGTGATAACAAAAGATTCCAACAGGACACCTCTGTTCTTTCAAGGCTTGAGAAATGGTCTTAAAATCCGCCTTGTCATTCTGGGTGAATTCAAATACACATCCTTCATCCAGAGGAAATCCCTGCTGATTCAATTCCATCTGAAAGGCTGTATATCGCACATCATTGCGGATAGGCATATTCTTCGTCCCTATATAGAAGAATTTCTGGTAGCCCTGTTCCACCAAATGGCGCGCCACCTTCTGGGAAATGGAAAAACTATTTACCTGTATGGAAGACCTTTTTACCCCGTCTACGGAATGGGTCAAAAATACACAGGGAAGCCCATGCCCCTGGTAAAGCTTTGCATTTTGCTGGGAGGTGGTAAGACAGCTTACGATACCACTGACAGACAACTGGCGCAACAGCTCATAAGCTTTTTGCTCCTCAGAAGCGGAATAGGAGGTGGTCATCACCAATACTCGGTAGCCCTGCTGTCCTGCCAACTGTACCACTGCATCGGAGAGGGAAGAATAGAACTCATTGTTCATGGTAGGAATGAGCAATCCGATGAGCTGGGTGCGGTTTAGAAGGTTCTCAGCCAATGCAGCGTAGGAAAGATAGTATTTTTTCCCCTGGAGCTTGATAAATCCTGCCTTGCAAAGCCCGTTCATCACATTGTGGGCGGTTACCACGGAGATGCCGCGCTGCTGGGCCAGAGCTCTAGTTGTCATAAAGGGGCTGCCAGGAGGCCCGTATTTGCCGTGCAAGATTTCTTCCTGCAGTAAATATTGCTCTTGGGCAAACCTTGAGAGATTTGAAAAAATATCCTTATCCATAAAAACCTCATCTGTAACTGTCACAAAATCCAACAGCTATTCTCTTTTTGTCTGAATTATATTATATCATGATATAACAAAAATGCAATAACAATATGCAGAAAAACGGGGGATTTAGGCTTATAATAGAGGGAAATAATAAAATTATGTTACAATATGTTATAATATTAATGACATATATGTATTAACATGTTATTATAAAACAACAGAAAATAGAGGAGGGAAGTGCTATGGCGATTAAGCATACGGCGATCAGCTATTATGGTTTCAATTATGTGGAGCATGCGGAGAAGGACTTTCAGGAAATGATCCAGCATGGCTGTGACACAGTTATTCTGGCCATTACGGAATTTGATATGGATTTTTGGTTCCCAAGTATCAATAGTATTGTGAAAAAGGCACATGAAATGGGGCTTCGGGTTCTTGCGGATACCTGGGGCATTGGCAAATACTTTGGCGGTGAGCAGGTGAGCCTGTTCCTACAGAATAATATCCACCACAGGCAGGTGTCTGCATACACTGGGGAGGTGATAAATGCCGCATGCTTTAACAGCAATTCCTTCCGGGATTACTTTACAGGCCTTTGCATGAAGCTGGCCCGTGAGACGGAAGTGGACGGGTTCTTCTGGGATGAACCACATTATGCGTATCCCAAATCTTACGCATCCATTACCGGAGGGGCGGGGGATGACTGGTCCTGCCGTTGCCCAGAGTGCATGGAAAAGTTCAGAGCCTACTACGGATATGAAATGCCAAAGTTTATGAATGATGATGTAAAGCAATTCCGCTGGAGAGAAGCCCTAAAAACTCTGGCGGATACCTCCAAAGCCTTAAAGGATTACAACCCTGCTTTAGAGATCACATGCTGTGTACACGCTACCATGAACACTTATTACGTGACAGAGCAAAGGGGGTATGACAACTGGGAAATGGTGGCGGCTTGCCCGTACTTTGATGTGTTCTCCACCACTATCATCAATTGGACTCTACCGGAGAGCTTTTTTAAGGAGATAACAGAGCGCACGGTGGCTATGGCAAAGAAATATGGAAAAGAGTCCGAGAGATGGCTCATGGGATACAACAAATGCCCAGAAGATTACAGTCAGATTGAAAGGGTGGTGGATCTCTATGAAGGATTAGGGGTGGATCGACTGGGAACCTGGACATATAGAGGCGGTTATGGAACTTCTGTAGCGGCGCCAGAGCCCATAAAGCTCTGGGATGCCATCGGCGCCAATTATCGTAGGGTATTAAAAAGATGAGCACATACATAGAGCTTGCAAAAAGACGCTTGGATGATATTGGGCAGACACAGAAGGGAAATCTGGAAAAGGCAGGATGCGCTTTGGCTTCCGCCATTGAGCAAGACAGGCTGATTTATGTATTTGGCGCAGGTGGGCATACCTCTTTGGTGGTGGGAGAGATGTTTTTCCGCATTGGGGGATTGGCAAATATCTATCCCATTGTGGAATATGGGCTCACCGCTTTGAGCCAGGCTCGGAAATTTATCCAATTGGAGCGCTGCCTGGGGCTGGGGAGCTGCCTGATAGCAGCCAGCGGAATAGGGCAAGGAGATGTGCTACTTTTATTCCATACCATCGGAGTCAATGCCACCTGTATCCAAGCAGCCAAAGAAGCGAAAAGGTTGGGGGCTTTGGTGATTGGCATTGCCAGCGGCCATTGGCAGAATGAGACGCCAGTGGATGCCCTGATTCGCTCACCGGGGAAAGAAAATCTGCGGGACCTGGCTGATATTTTCATTGACGACTGCAATACCGTGGATGACGCTGCGGTGAAGCTGGAGGGCTTGGAAACAAAAGCAGGACCGCTGTCGGGCATAGGCACCTTTGCCATTGCGCATATGCTGGAGCTTGAGGCCATGGAAGAATGCCTAAAGCGGGGAATTTGCCCGCCAGTGTGGGAGAATGCCAATACGCCGGAGGGGGAGACACACAATGCAGCTCTTATGAATAAATACTCCAAGCGGATCCCAATGCTTTGACAAGACAGGAGAAACCATATGCTGTATCGAAACTATTTGGATGAAGTGCAAAAGGTGCTTTCCAAAGTGATGGAAAGCCAGGGAGAAAACATTGAGAAAGCAGCCCGGATGGTGGCAGATTCCATGAGACAGGATGGGATGCTGTATCTGTTTGGCTGCGGGCATTCCCATCTGGTGGGAGAGGATCTTTTTTATCGGGCAGGGGGATCGGCTGCGGTGTGCGCTATGCTGGACAGCGATCTGATGCTTCATGGAGGCGCTGTGAAAAGCAGCTTTTATGAGAGAATGCCAGGGCTTGCAAAGCCCATATGGGAAAGGTATGGATTGACCCCAAAAGATGTACTGCTGGTGTCCTCTACATCAGGCATCAACAGCGTACCTGTGGAGATGGCGCTGTGTGCCAGAGAAAAGAAGGTTCCGGTGATTGCCATTGTATCCATGGCCTATGCCCAGGATGCCTCCAGACATCCAGAGGGCAAGAAGCTTCACCATGTGGCAGACATTGTAATAGACAATGGGGTATGCCATGGGGACGCCGCGGTAGCCATAGAGGGCAGTGATATGCGGGTAGGCCCTATTTCCACCATATCTAGCTGCATGATCGCGCAGAGCATTGTGGTCCAGGCAAATGAATTCCTGTGGAAGGAGGGCATAACGCCGCCAGTGTATGTAAGCGGAAATATTCCAGGGGGCATGGAGCGCAACCAGGCTTTGATCCATCGATACATGCCTCGAAACAAACATTTGTAAGTGCTAAAAAGCTTAGCCTGTAGGGGAAAGTGCAAGGGGGATGGCAATGGAGGAAATCCGCACAAAAAATGGAAAGGTTGCTGTGATAGGCCTTACTGGTCAGTCGGCATTTTTGCAGGCAGAATATTTTCCCCGGCCGGGAGAGACAATTTCCTGTAAGGGACTGTTCTTCGAACCAGGTGGAAAAGGGCACAATCAGGCCATTGCCTGTAGAAGAACAGGGGCCAGGACGCTGCTTGTCAGTGCTGTGGGGCAGGACCCTAACGGGGAAGCCTGCAGGGCGGCCCTTCTCCGGGAAGGGATGGAGCTTTGCCTGATAAAAAAGCAAGCCCCCACGGCCTTTGCAGTGATAACCACGGTTGCAGATGGGGAAAATGTGGTAGAGGTCTTTGGCGGAGCGGCAGCAGAGCTGAGGGCAGGGGATCTGGAAAGCAAAGAGGTGCGACAGGGCATGCAGGGCTGTGATTATCTGCTGCTCCAGAATGAACTGCCAGAGGAATGCCTGAAGGCAGCGATAGACATAGCCCAGGACAGCCACATACCAGTGATTCTAAACCCGGCGCCTGCAGGGAAGCTGGCTCCTTCGCTGCTGTCCAAATGCTGGCTTATCACCCCCAACTATGGGGAGGCAAAGCAATTGGCAGGCTTAAGGCCGGAAGAAGAACCATCCATGGAGAGGCTGGCAAAATTTTTCCGGGAAAATGGAATTGAAAATACGGTGATCACTATGGGCAGCCAGGGAGCTATGCTGATAACGGATTCCCTGTGTAAAAGGATACCCCCGTTCCAGGCAGGAACCGTGATAGACACCACAGGCGCAGGCGACACTTTCAATGGCTTTTTGGCAGGGATGTTGGCAGGTGGGGCATCGCTGGAACAGGCGGTTAGGTGGGCCGTTACAGCTGCGGGAATCAGTGTCACCAGACCTGGAGCTGCAGGAAGTATACCCACCATGACAGAAATTAAGAAGACACAGTTGTAACAGACCGACAATCCACACAGGGGAGGAAAACAGGATGTATTTACAGCATTTGTACCCAGTACCGGAGAACATACAGATAAAGGAAGGCTGTTTTGTATTTGGCTCGGAACTGGTCATGGAAACGGACGCTTGCCTGGAGTTGGCAGAACAGGAGCGCATACAGACACTGTTCTATCAGTTTACCTGCACTGGGGCTACACTAAAGCTTTTACCCCAAGGCAGCGTGTCAAATGAGGTTCGTGCAGTGCTTCATGTGGGAATGGAAGGCGCTTTGGAGCAGGCAAAGAATTTGGACAGCGGAGGTGGCTATCAGCTCAGGGTCCAGCCGGGGGGGATTGGCATAGCAGCCAAGGACAGCAAGGCTCTCATAGAGGCATTTACCACGCTGGTCCAGCTTATTGTGCCGGAAAACCTTTCGGAGGGCCAGGAGAAGTTTTGGATAGACTGTGTGGAGATCCAGGATAAAGCAGCCATGGCATTTCGGTGTATTCATCTGTGTGTATTTCCAGAGACCAAACCGCTGGATCTGCAGAAAGCCATTAGGCTTGCGGGGTTTTTGAAATTCACCCATGTGATCCTGGAATTTTGGGGCACCTTTCCCTACAAAGCGCTGCCAGAGTTGGCCTGGAAAGGAAAAGCTTACAGCCTGGATACCATTGGGGAGCTGGTGACAGAGATTCGCTCCTTTGGCATGGAGCCGGTTCCTATGCTGAATCACCTGGGCCATGGGGCCCAATGCCGTATCAGCAGAGGACGCCATGTGGTGTTGGATCAGGCACCCAGATATGCCACACTTTTTGAACCGGATGGTTGGACCTGGTGTATCTCAAATCCAGACACCCACAAGCTGTTGGGAGAGCTGCGCAGTGAGCTATTAGATACCTTTGGACCAGGGGGCTATTTTCACCTGGGCTTTGACGAGGCATATTCTTTTGCCACTTGTCCCAAATGCGTCAGACACGCCAAAGAGGAAGGGAGATTTCTGGCAGAATACATCAATGGTCTGGCCGCGGAACTAAAGAAAGATCACCGGCGCTCCATCATTTGGCATGACGAATTTCTGGCGTCAAAGGATTGGCCTGAGAAGATTGTTGCCAGCGGGGGCCGAACCCATCAGACAGCTGACGGCATTGGGTACCTGGACAGAGACATTATCATAGCTGATTGGCAATATTATGATGGCTTTCCAGAGGGAGAACCCACAGCGGAATATTTTATGAAAAAAGGGTTCGATGTACTCCTCTGTCCTTGGATTGGACTGGAAAACGTAAAGGATCTCTGTAATACAACAAAACGCCTGGGCGCCATGGGAGTCATTATGACAACTTGGCAGGCCCTACCCAGCTCTCTGCCTATGATACCTGACATGGCGATGATGATGTGGGATTCTGTGATCCGGAAAGAAGTCTCTAAGCTCCCGAATACAGAGACTGGGGCTCTCTTGCGGAAATTGATAACTGGCACAAGAAGCTTTGAGGACGTAGGCTGGATCCAGCCGGAGGTGTATCCATTCGAAGCCCATGACTGAGGATTACAGGGATACCAAAAAAGGAGGATGATAAGATGGATGAGGGATATTTCATACCTTATCTCAAGGAATTGGCAGCAAAGTATTCTGTTGCCGATGATCTACAGGTTACATTGGATAGGGGGCAGGTCATGATTGACTGCAACAAGGGCAGATTTACATTTGTCTATGATTTTACACTTCTGAAAGAGGGGGAGAGAGACTGCAAAATACCTCTTCTGCACTGGCGCAATAAGCGCAAGATAGTGGAGCTTCGGAATATTGTGAACACAGGCATGGTGGAAAAGCCCTTGGCCATGCGGATTCATCACATTGTACCCAGAGGTGAATTTGACAGTTGCCTGGAGAATATTCTAGTCTACGAGGCAGATTTGGTAGAGTTCATTACAGGACAGAAAGTAGATAAGATCTTTGCTGATTTTAGTGGCATGGAGTATACCAATTGCATTGCCTCCACAGACGGAAATATCAAAGTAAGTCTGGAGCTAGGCTTTTCGCCAAAGGACAGTGAGCCCATACTTCTCCATGAGATCGTGGCCCGCACAGGGATTGCCTCAGATGTGGCAGTGGACACGCAGACCATGCAGTATCCCATCTATGTGTTTAAGGGAAAAGAAGTGGAGCATTATACAGACATTGACAATGAATTATATGGCCTGGAGAATACCCAGGCTGACTGCATCCGTTTTATTCTGGATGTGCTGGCAGAGCCGGAACGGATCCCAAAGCTGCAGGCTAGGGGAGACCATCTGCGCAAGGTTTGGCAGGCAGCTGAAAGGTCCAGCAAGAATCTAATTTATACAGCAGTGGGGGAATGAAGATGAGACAGATTAACGTAGCAATTGCATCACTGACCCATGCCCATGTTCGCAAATATTATCAAACGCTCCATGACAATGCAAAACTGAACTGGGTAGCGGTATCCTGCAGCAATGAGAACATTGCAGACCATTTCAAGACACTTGGATTCAATGTGCCTGTGTATGAGACCACAGAGGAGATGCTGATCAAACACCCAGAAATTGAGGGGGTGGTGATAGCCAGCGAAAACAGCCACCACTATGAGGATATGGAGCTGTGCTGTAAATATCACAAAAATATGCTTTCCATGAAGATACCCACATTTGATCTGGAGGAGTATGACGCCATGATCCAGATGGTGAAGGAGGCGGACGTGATCTGCCAGGTGGAGCTGGAAATGCATTACAACCCTACTACCCGCAGAGCTTTAGAGCTGGCCCAGTCGGGAGCCATTGGAGAGGTGCTTTCTTTTAATGCCACCAATATTACGCTTTCCCCCGTGTGGGCCTTTCCATGGCAGGGTGTGCCGGAAATCTCTTATGGCAAGAAGGTACCTCTGAGAGAGGGAGATCCCCGCTTCCGGGGCGGGGCGCTCAGTGATCATCCCCATATTTTTGACACCTTAAGGTGGGTGACGGGCAGTGATTATGAATATGTGTTTGCAGATGTAGCCGACAATATCCGAGATATCCCGGAGGAGGATGTACTGTATGTGACAGGACGTATGAAAAATGGATGCAAATTTCTGCTGGACCCTTCCTGGAGCAGGCATGAGGAGCACATAAAACGGCCAGGGCCAGGCTGGGAGGTATTCCCGAAGAGAATGGAAGTCAATTATTCCATTGTGGGAACAAAAGGGGTGATTCAGGCAGATTGCTTTGGGCCAAATGTGTATTTTAATGGGGGTCCCAACAATCGCTATACCATTCAGTACACCTATTTTGACGAGTGGATTGGCATGATGGATGAATTCCATGACTGTATTGTGAACCATAGGCAGCCGAAGATCCATTTAGAGTGGCACCGGGGCACCGTAGAGGCCATGGTAAAATGCTATGAGTCCATTGCTTTGGGCAATCCAGTATTTCTAAAATAGATTCAAAAAAGCAATATAATGCATTGCTACGTACCCGGCAATGCGCTATAATCCAGGATGTATTAAGCAAAGGGAGGACATAAGGGTACCATGGTTAAAAACTACAAAAAGACATTGCTAGCCTGCTATCTGGGATTTATCACACAGGCGATTACAGCTAATTTTGCCCCTTTATTGTTTCTGAAGTTCCATAAGGATTTTGCCATATCCCTGGGAAAAATTGCGCTGATTCCCACGGTGTTTTTTCTCACACAGCTGACAGTGGATGTTCTATGCGCGCAATTTGTGGATCGCATTGGGTACCGCAAATCCGTTGTGGCGTCGGAATTGTGCTCCGCTGTAGGGTTAGTGGGGCTGGCATTTCTGCCAGAGCTTTTTCCGGATCCCTTTGTGGGAATTATTCTTAGTGTCATTGTATATGCAATCGGCAGTGGACTGATAGAGGTACTGGGCAGCCCTATTGTAGAAGCCTGCCCGTTTGAACACAAGGAAGCGGTTATGAGCCTTCTGCACTCCTTTTATTGCTGGGGCTCAGTGGGAGTGATCCTGTTATCTACCCTATTTTTTGCTGTTTTCGGAATTGATAGCTGGAAATGGCTGGCCTGCCTCTGGGCACTGCTCCCCCTGTACAATATATATAATTTTGCCACATGCCCCATTGAACATCTGGTGGAGGAGGGAGAGGGGATGAAGACTGGAGGCTTACTTCGGATTCCGCTTTTCTGGATCTCTATTATCCTCATGGTTTGCGCCGGGGCCTCTGAGCTGTCCATGGCCCAGTGGGCCTCTGCATATGCGGAATCGGCCATTGGATTGTCCAAAACGGCAGGGGATCTGGCTGGCCCCTGTCTGTTTGCCATCACCATGGGAATCAGCCGTGTGATTTATGGAAAATACGGCGACAGAATGGATCTGATGAAGTTTATGCTGGGCTCAGGGGGCTTGTGTCTGATTTGCTATCTCATGGCTTCCGTATCGTCCAATCCACTGATTGGCCTGGCCGGATGCATTCTCTGTGGATTTTCAGTTGGAATTATGTGGCCTGGAACCATCAGCATCTCCGCAAAGCAGCTTCCCGCTGGCGGGACAGCCATGTTTGCACTGTTAGCCATGGCGGGAGACTTAGGCGGGGCCTTTGGCCCAAGCCTTGTGGGAAATATAACCCAGCAGGCAAATGATAATCTGCAAAAGGGAATGCTGGCTGGCTGTATCTTTCCGCTGCTTTTGATACTGTCCCTTTTGGGTATGAAGGCATTGCAGAAAAAAAGCTAGGGGTTTTAGAATAAAATTGTCTATGGAAGTTTAACATATGAAAAGAGAAGAAATTTCAAACTATATAAATGTAGCGGCAACTACGGGTTTAGGGATAGCAGGTGCGTTGACAGGAGGAGCTGCATTGCAGGCTGTTGCCTTTTTACCTGCCGTGGCGTACACACTCTGCACTAATTTACTACCCACAGCTAAAGCGAAGCGTGATACTGTTGAAAAGGAGCTTAAGGCATTAATAAAGAAAGCCTGTATTTCTACC
>CANRZC010000069.1 GCA_947644185.1 uncultured Acetatifactor sp. | reverse complement strand
GCGAACTATGCGGAAAAGCGTCCGGCGACAGCGAGTGTGGTATGGGATATCGAAGGCAGGAGATGGAGGATATGGTAAAGATAATTGCGGATAGCACCTGTGATTTATCCAGGGAATTATTGGAGAGATATGATATAGGAATTTTACCCTTGCATGTGCTTTTGGGGGAGGAAGAGCATTTAGACGGCGTGGATATCACGCCAAAGGAGATATTTGCCTGGGCGGATGCCCACAAGACCACGCCAAAGACATCGGCGCCTTCCATGGAGGCAGCCACAGCGCTTTTAAAGCCCTATGTGGAAGCTGGCCGGGAGGTGGTGTGTTTTTCCATATCAGAGGACATGTCTGCCTCCGGCAATGTAATGCGGATGGCGGCTGAGGAATTAGGGGGAGAGTCACTGGTACATGTGGTGAATTCTGGAAATCTGTCCACAGGCATTGGCCTTCTGGTGATAGAGGCGGCAGTTATGGCAGCAAAGGGGGAGAATGGGGAGACCATCGCAAGGCGTATGGAGGAGCTAAGACCCATGGTGCGAGCCAGCTTTGTGGTGGACACTCTTGTGTACCTGCATCGGGGAGGACGCTGCAGCGGTCTGGCGGCCATGGCCGGAGGGATCCTAAAGCTTCACCCCAGGATTGAGGTGGTGGATGGAAAGATGCGCCCGGCGAAGAAGTACCGGGGCAGCCTGCATAAGGTAGTCCTGGATTATGTGAAGGATATGGAGGAGGATTTAAGGCACGCCAGAAGAGAGAGAGTCTTTATCACCCACTCTGGCTGTGACAGGGAGCTGGTGGAGGAGGTGCGAGCTTATCTGAAAGCCCTGAACCAATTCGATGAAGTCCTGGAAACTTTGGCGGGTGGCGTGATTTCCAGCCACTGCGGTCCAGGGACATTGGGGGTTTTGTTTATGGATAGCGTGGAGAGAAGCTGAGGGCTGTCATGGGAAATGACATCAGCAGTGACATACATTTCGAAGGGAAAAAGGAACGGTAAGATACGAGAATATGGATACAAATACGATAATTATCATTATGATCGCATGTGTGGCTGCTATGATGGGAAGTGCTGCACTTTATCTGCGGCACCGGACAAGGCGTATCCGGCCGGAAGAATTCGACCTGATGGAAGGCCATGATTTTGAATACTATTGTGCGGAGCTTTTGAAGAAGAATGGCTTTCAGGAGGTGGAGGTCACAAAGGGCAGCGGGGATTATGGCATTGATATTCTGGCTGAGAAGGACGGTGTCACCTATGCAATCCAGTGCAAATGCTATACTGCCCCTGTGGGCGTGAAGGCGGTCCAGGAGGCCTATGCCGGCAGGGATTATTACGATAGGATGGTAGGTGCAGTGCTGACCAATCAGTATTTTACCCAGCCCGCAGTGGAGGCGGCTCAGAAGTTGAAGATCCTGTTGTGGGACAGAGGATATCTGGAGGATATGGTGGCGGATTGGGAGGCATCCTGAGCAGGATATCTCCCAATCCGCGAAGATATATCCCTATGGCAATTGGAGCTGTCATCCGGCCTGTTGCACCAGCATTTCAGCCAGAGACATAAAGTCAGCCGGTCCCCAGTCTAAATAAAAGCTGTGAAAGCGCAAATCCGTATAGGCATCTCCCCAAAGACTCTTTGCCTGCTCTTTTAGAGAGAGGACCTCCAGATACCCCAGATAATATTTTAGATAGTTGCAGGGTGACTGGACAATATAGTGATAAATTGCTTTTGCAGAGGTGCTGTCGGTGATGCCAAAACCGGACAGCACCTTTGCTATCTGGCTGTAGGAGGCATTTTCATAATGGATCAACACATCCAGAATAGAGTACAGGCATAGCTGTAGGCTGCGATTGTGGGACTCTAAAGTGGCTGCTATAGCAGCTGTCTCCTGGCCATTTTCCCGCAAAAGATCGGCAGCATACTGGAAGGACAAGAACTCCACATACAAGGCCCAGCCCTCCTGATAACCGCCATACCACAGGAGCTCTCTGGCAGGACGCATATCGGAAGCCAGAAGAGAGCGGTTGTGGTACACTGTCTGGTAGAGATGGCCTGGGTATCCCTCATGGGCCAGTGTGGTGTATAATTCCAGACCGTCTGGGGTTTTCTGGCGATTGATATAGATGGTATTTGTATCTGTGTCGTCAAGAGGCGCAGTCAGGTAAAAGGCCGGCGCGCAGTAGTCTGCCAGGCTGTCGGACACGGCTTTCACATGGACATCCACCGATCCATCTGGGATGGATGGGAAGTCCTTTGCCATTCGGGTCTTTAAATCCAACAACATCTGAGAAGCCTGTTGGTAGGGGAAGGCAGGAGACTCTGTCTGGGCGTAGTATTGGGCAATCTCAGGATGCTCCGCCGCCGATTTCTTGATGATTTCATATTCTCTGGAAAATTGGGTGGCCAGCAACTGACGGATTTCATCCATAGAACGGTAGGACCCAGTCTGGGAGATTAGCAGTTGCTCATAATAAGCCTTTCCTTCGGGAAGGGATGCCAATCCGGCAGGCAGGGCATCCCTATCCTCCAGCAGCAAAAGACCGTCTCCTAAAGTGGCATAAGCAGGCAGTACCACAGTCTTTAACAGCCTTTCATTCTGGGCAATGTAGTGAGTGGCCTCTTTGGCTGTGATCAGGCCATTCTGGGTGAGCGCTTCCAAACGTTCCAGAAAGGTGGTTTGCAGAAAATGGATGCCAGCCTCCAGATCTTCTTTTGTGACAATTGTGTCACATTGCTCCCGCACGGACTGCAGAAAGGTAGCAGGCATGGGGAAGCCAGCGGCAGCCTTTTCCTGCTCATAGACAAGGAGGGAAGCGAAATATTCGTCCACCTGATCCAGAAGGGCCAGATAGTCCTCTACGTCTTGCTTGCTGCGAAAGGTGTATTCCGCCAACAGGATAGGCAGCTGGGTCTGGGTGCCGGAGGCAGGGGACAGGGGTTCATCATAGTAAGCGAAACGGCTTAAGGCAAGGGAATTTTCCAGGGAGCGAGTCAATAGCTTCCACAGCCAGGCATCCGATTCAGAAAGCTTTTCCACCTGAAGAGCCTTCAAGGCAGCCAGGGTATTCTCGGTGCCTGCTCTGCTTCCAACTGCGCTATCCGGGTCATAGCCAGAGAGGGAGGGCGCGTAATCGTGGATACCAAAGTCCCCGGGATTTGCCAGGGTATAGTGGAGATTTAAGGTATTGCCTGTCATTTCTTCTGTAAAAAGCCTTGTGGCAAGGCTGGCAAAGCGCTTTTCGTCCCGCTGATATGTAAAAAGGAAAATGGTCAGCCCCAGGAAGGCCAGCAGAAAGCCAAGGCCGAAAAGTAGCTGCTTGTTGGAGAGACGAGAATTTCTGTTCAAAAAATCACCTGAAAAGAGGATGTTGCTACAATATATGAACAAGGGAGGCCAGTCATGCTTCTATCAAGAATTCCCAGAGAATATTGACTTTACGGCATATTTTTTTTATACTGATAGATAGAAATACATATCATGCATAGAAGCGGAAGAGAGGTAAATTATGAGCGAAGAGATCAAAAAACTGATTCAAGAGGGGCAGGCCGTTTTGGGACTGGAGTTTGGCTCCACCCGTATCAAGGCTGTCCTTGTGGACAAAAAGCATCAACCCATAGCCCAGGGGAACTGGGACTGGGAGAACCGCTTAGAGGACAATATCTGGACTTACAGCCTGGATGATATCTGGGAGGGACTGCGGGGCTGCTACAAGAGTCTGGCAGAGGATGTACAGACAAAGTATAATGTGCCTCTTACCAAATTGGCAGCTCTGGGCTTCTCCGGCATGATGCACGGATATATGCCCTTTGACGCTGCAGGAAAGCTATTGGTGCCCTTCCGCACATGGCGCAACACCATGACCGAGGAGGCCTGTAGGAAGCTGCTTCCTGTTTTTCAGTTCAATATTCCCCAGAGATGGAGCATTGCCCATCTGTATCAGGCTATTTTAAGCGGGGAGGAGCATGTGAAGGATGTGGCTTTCTTCACCACTTTGGCCGGCTATATTCACTGGCAGCTGTCCGGGGAGAAGGTGCTGGGTGTAGGCGAGGCCTCCGGCATGTTCCCCATTGATTCTGATACCTGTAACTATGATGCGAAGATGCTGGAACAGTTTGATGCCCTTGTGGAGGATCGGCATTTTAGCTGGAAGCTAAAAGATATCCTGCCGGGCGTACTCTGCGCCGGGGAGAAGGCCGGGTGCCTGACGGCTGAGGGCGCGAAGCTTTTAGATCCCACTGGTACACTACAGCCTGGTGCGCCTATGTGTCCTCCTGAGGGAGATGCGGGCACTGGCATGACAGCTACCAACAGCGTGAGAAAACGCACCGGCAATATTTCTGCGGGCACATCCATATTCTCCATGGTAGTGACAGAGCATCCTCTTGCCAAGGTGCATGAGGAGATCGACATGGTTACCACCCCGGACGGAAGTCCTGTGGCCATGGTGCATTGCAACAATTGCACCTCGGACTTGAACGCCTGGGTAAATCTCTTTGAAGAGTTCATGGGGAAGTTTCCAGGTGCCGGGAAGCTGGACAAAAACCAATTGTATGGTCTTCTGTACAGAGAGGCACTTTCGGCAGACACGGACTGCGGCGGCCTGATGGCATACAATTATTTCTCCGGGGAGCCGGTGACAGGCTTAAATGAGGGCAGACCTCTGTTTGTGCGCACACCGGATGCGAAATTTACATTGGCCAACTTTATGAGAAGCCATCTCTACAGCGCTATGGCCACCCTGAAGATCGGAAATGATATCCTCCTAAAGGAAGAGCAGGTGAAGGTGGACTCCCTGACAGGACACGGCGGCCTGTTCAAGACGCCTGTGGTAGGACAGCAGCTGATGGCAGCAGCCATGAATGCGCCTGTGACTGTGATGGATACCGCAAGCGAGGGCGGCGCATGGGGCATGGCAGTGCTGGCAGCCTACATGGAGGAAAAAGGAGAAAAGGAAACCCTGCCGGACTACTTAAGCGAGAAAATCTTCGCGGGACAGACCGGCACCACCATTGCGCCGAAGCCGGAGGATGTGGCTGGATTTGATGTCTTTATCGAGAAATATAAGAGCACGCTTCCCGCTGAAAAGGCGGCTGTGGAAGGCCTGGCAGTGGGATGATGTGCGGAATGATACAGTAGAATGTGAAAGGAGAATTGTCATGTTAGAGGAACTGAAAAAAATTGTCTGTGAAGCCAATCTGGAGCTGCCAAAGTACGGTCTTGTGACATTTACCTGGGGCAATGTCAGCGCTATGGACCGGGAGAGCGGTCTGTTTGTCATCAAGCCCAGCGGGGTAGAGTATGACAAACTAACGCCGGATGACATGGTTGTAGTAGATTTGGACTGCAAGAAGGTAGAGGGACGCTACAATCCTTCCTCCGACACCGCCACCCATGCGGAGCTTTATAAGGCATTTCCGGAGATAGGAGGCATTGTGCATACCCATTCCTCCTATGCCACCAGCTGGGCCCAGGCCGGGCGGAGCATTCCCTGCTATGGAACCACCCACGCGGATTACATATACGGCGAAGTGCCCTGCGTCAGATGCCTGACAGCGGATGAAATTTCGGAGAATTACGAGAAAAATACCGGGCGACTGATTGTGAGTGAATTCCTGCGGATGTGTAAGGATCCGCTGTCTGTGCCCGCAGTGCTTTGCAAGAACCATGGCCCCTTCACTTGGGGAAAGGACGCGGCAGAAGCCGTGCACAATGCGGTGGTTTTGGAGGAAGTGGCAAAGATGGCTTATCGCACAGAGTCCATCAACCATCATGTCCAGTCCGCACCCCAGGAACTGATGGATAAGCACTATTACAGGAAGCATGGCGCAAATGCCTACTATGGGCAGCATGTATAAAAATGACGTAGGATAGGTCACATGCCCACTGGCGCTCCCTATATTTGCTGGCGGGCAATGTGGCAGAAATGGAGGAGAAAATGGATAATTTAGAACTGCAAAAGCGCGCCAATGATGTGCGAAAGGGTATTATCACGGCGGTTCACAGCGCAAAGGCAGGACATCCCGGAGGCTCCCTTTCCTCTGCAGATGTGTTTACGTATTTATATTTTGAAGAGATGAATATTGACCCAAAGGATCCAGACAAGGAGGACAGAGATCGCTTTGTGCTGTCAAAGGGGCATAATGCGCCAGGCCTGTATTCAGCGCTGGCAAACAGGGGATTCTTCCCGGTGGAGGATCTGACTACATTGCGCAAGCTGGGCTCCTATCTGCAAGGACACCCCTGCATCCATATCCCAGGAGTGGATATGTCGTCAGGCTCTCTGGGGCAGGGGGTCTCCGCAGCAGTGGGCATGGCAATGGGCGGAAAGCTGGACGGTAAGGATTTCCGTGTCTATACCCTGCTAGGAGATGGCGAGATAGAGGAGGGACAGGTGTGGGAGGCTGCTATGTTTGCAGGCTTTCGGAAGCTGGACAATCTCTGCGTCATTGTGGACAACAATGGACTGCAGATCGATGGCCCCGTTGACCAGGTTTGCTCGCCCTACCCCATTGACAAGAAGTTTGAGGCATTTAATTTCCATGTGATCAATGTGGACGCCCATGATTTCGACGCACTTCGCGCAGCCTTCCAGGAGGCCAGACAGACAAAGGGAATGCCTACCTGTATCGTGATGCACAGTCTGAAAGGCAAGGGGGTCTCCTTTATGGAGGGAAGTGTGGACTGGCACGGGAAAGCGCCTAACGACGAGGAATATAAGGTGGCAATGGCCGACCTGGAGAAAATCGGCGCAGAATTAGAGAAAGCAGGTGAGGCGTGATGGCAGAGAATACGATGAAAAAAGTCGCAACCCGTGAAAGCTATGGCAATGCATTGAAGGAACTGGCGGAGGAATTCCCCAATCTGGTAGTGCTGGACGCGGATTTGGCCGCGGCTACCAAGACCAGCATTTTTAAGAAAGCATATCCAGACAGACATATCGACTGTGGCATCGCAGAATCAAACATGATAGGTGTGGCGGCAGGACTTTCTCTGGTGGGGAAAATTCCCTTTGTGAGCTCCTTTGCCATGTTCGCTGCTGGCAGAGCCTTTGAGCAGGTGCGCAATTCTGTGGGATATCCCCATTTAAATGTAAAGATCGGGGCCACCCATGCAGGTATCACAGTGGGCGAGGACGGTGCCACCCACCAGTGCAACGAAGACATTGCCCTGATGCGGACCATTCCCGGCATGGTGGTTATGTGTCCTGCGGACGATGTGGAGGCCAAAGCCGCTGTCCGCGCCGCATTGGAGTATGAGGGGCCTGTGTACATCCGCTTTGGTCGGGCGGCCGTGCCTGTGATCAATGACAGACCGGATTACCATTTTGAGATTGGAAAGGGCTCCATTGTGAGAGAGGGCACGGATGTAACCATTGTTGCTACAGGGATCTGTGTGGATTCTGCCATAGGCGCGGCAAAGCTTTTGGAGGCAGATGGCATCAGCGCTGAGGTGGTCAGCATCTGCACCATCAAGCCTTTGGACGAGGAGATCATTATAAACAGTGCGAAGAAGACTGGAAAGGTAGTCACGGTGGAGGAGCATTCTGTCATAGGAGGCCTTGGCAGCGCAGTTTGCGATTGCCTGAGCGCGAACCTTCCCACCAGGGTAAAGAAGCTGGGCATGCAGGATGTGTTCGGCGAGTCTGGCTCCGCGGCGGCGCTGGTACAGAAGTATGGTCTGGACGCAGAGGGCGTGTACAAGTCTGTGAAGGAATTCGTATAAGCTGCCGCAAGCGGCAATTAGTGTAATAGGAATCGGCAGACTGTGAGGAAGTTTCATGGGCTGCCGGTTTTTGTCTGCCATACTTTGATGAAACAGAGGAAGAATTGGAAGAGGATTTGGCGGTGTTGAGGAAAAGAGGAGACACATGAAAATTTTAGTCATAGGAGGCAGCTACTTTTTTGGCAGAGTCTTCGTGATGCTGGCCACAAAGGAGCATAGAGTCATCGTGGTGAACCGGGGAACCTACTCCATGAGAGAACTGGGAGCGGAGCAGATAACAGGAGATCGGAAGAATGCAGAGCTGTGGAGAGCTGTAAAAGAAGATTACGATTGCGTGGTAGATTTCTGCGCCTACCAGCCAGGAGATATCCAGAGGGTGCTTGAGAATATGCCGGGGAAAATTGGGCAGTACATTTTCATCAGCACCGTGGACGTATATGAGAGAGGCATAAGAGGCTTTAAGGGGGAGGAGACCCCGCTGGAGAGCAGAGCCTTGCCTGGGGAGGCAGGCGCATACATTGGGGGGAAAGTGGCTTTGGAGCGAGAGCTTCGGGAGGAATGCGGCAAAAGAGAAATAAACTACACGGTGCTTCGCCCGGCGATTCTCTATGGACCCTACAACTATGCCCCCAGGGAATCCGTTTATATCCAGCTGATGGTACAAAACCATGTCCTGCCCCATATCACAGATGCCACAGGCTCCTTCCAGTTCGTGTATATAAAGGACGCCGCGGAGGCTGTCATGAAATGTCTGCTGAATCCAAAGGCTTACGGGCAGGCCTACAATCTGTGTGGGGAGGAAATCTTGACGTATGACGCCTTTTTTCACGAGCTGCGAAAGGCCTCGGAGGCAGAGGTGGCAGAAATCCCGCTGACAGTGCAGGAGGCGGAAAGCCAGGGCGTGCCTCTTCCCTTCCCGGTGACGGAGGCGGAGACAGAGCTGCATTCAAATGAAAAGGGGAAGATACAGTTGGGATTGCATTACACGGAGATAGGGGAGGGCATGGCAAAAACTTATTGGGCTTTTCGAAATGTGTATGGTGGATGAGGGATGACATCCTATAGAAAAAATTAAGCGGCAGCGCGGATAGCGCTGCCGTTTTCGTATGCTGTGCTGCAGATACTCATCAGGGATATGACTCCCCGGATGCTTCCTGCTCCATAGCTCGGAATTTCTTCCGGTATTGGGAGGGCGTGCAGGAAGTGTTGTTCTTGAAATTTTGGATAAATGTCACCACATCGGTATACCCTACAGAACATGCCACCTCAGAGATGGAGATATCCGTAGAGCACAGATAGCGTTTGGCGGCATCCATGCGCAGTTCAAGAAGATACTTTTGCGGGGACATTCCCATTTTTTCTGTGAAAATTTTCCATAGGTATTTTTGTGAGATATTGATCTGCTTTGCCAGTTCTGCAATAGATAGGGGTTCTGAATACCCATTTCTCATGAATGTAACAGCTTGGTTTACATAATTGTCCTGCCTGCTCAGAGGTCTGTCCTGAGTTTGCGTCACATCCTGTCTCAGGGATATGGCATAATACAGGAGGGACTGCAGGGTGAGCTCTGAGATCCCTGTGGGCTTTGTCTCATAGCACAGACGTTTGCAAGCCTGTCTTAGCTGCGAGACATTGCGAAAGGAGAAGACGTGATTAGTGGGGGCAATTCCATAGGCAGACAAAAAGCGTTTTACGTCTGTTCCATGGAAACCAAACCAGCAATGTTCCCAGGTTCCTTCCTGGTCTGTGACAAAGGTGTGGTTTTCATTGGGGCAGATGAGAAAACCATTGCCAGCCCTGATGGGGACTGCATCAAAGTAACCGGATCCCTGTAGGAGAAAATGCATCAGGTATTGCTCCCGAACCCTGGGGCCCACGCGTGTCCCAGGAAATGGGATACTATGGCCAAATTCCACCATATACAGTGTGTCTG
>CANRZC010000068.1 GCA_947644185.1 uncultured Acetatifactor sp. | reverse complement strand
TGGAGGATATGAGAAAAGAATCTTTGAAAGAGGTTGCTAAAAGAATGTTAGCAGATGGAATGTTGACACTTGAAAAAATTGCGGAATACGCAGGACTTCCACTTGACGAAGTAAAAAAACTGAAAGCAGAGCGGACAGTGTAGTAAAGCCGTAGGCCAGGAATCTAAAAGCAGGTTCCCGGCCTTATTTTTTGCCCCGAAATGTTAGTTTTTTATTTCCTCTCTTCCAACAGCAGTTCCGCCCTATAATCCTTTGGAGACTTCCCGGTCCATTTCTTGATAAAACGGTTGAAATAGGTCCTGGTCTGAAATCCTGACTTCACTGCGATATCGTTGATATTCAGCTTCGTGTCGTGCATCAGCTCACTGATTTTCTCCATTTTCTTCTGCCCAATGTATTCCGTCAATGTCTTCCCCATCTGCATCCGAAAGATACGGGACAGATATTGGGTACTGTATCCGGTGAGCTCACTAAACCTGGTCAGGGAAATATCCTCGCAGACGTGCTCTTTTATATAGGCCTTCAGCTCCTCCACGGTGTTCTGAGTAATCCTGGATTTCACCTTTTTCTCCAGCAAAAACGTCTCCGCCGCCAGCCTTTGCAGCATTTGGAATTTTCCCGCCCAATCCTCCTGTGTAGGGGGATAGAATAGCTGGCTCTTTAACTGAGCAATACTCTCTGTCTCAGGCAGCTCCTGCTTTTCCAGGTAGCTGTTGAGTTGGATTGCGACAGTGTAGTACAGGTTATAGCACTCTCGCTGCTCCAGGAGATGCCTCTCCACAAGCCTACACTCCTCCCTGAGCGCCTCCAAAAGCACATCGCTCTTTCCTTCCTCCAACCACATGCGAATCCGTCTGGACGTGGCCTCCATGTCCCTCTTTTCCCTCTTCACCTTCGCCGGATCCAGGATAAAGAAGGATTCTGCGGAGGATGGCATGCTATTCATGACCTTTTCCAGCTTCAGATAGGCCTCCTGCAGATCCCGCAGAAAGACCTCCTCCTGATACAGGACAAAAGAGCATCCCGGCTTCATAGCCTCCTGAAGCATCTCAATACGCCCCTGTATCAGAGCCGGCTCCTGCACTTGAAGGCTGCTGTGCCGTTTCAGCCGCAGGATCCACACCATCCGCCTGTCAGATATCTCCACCGGATAGATGGAATAGCAGTCTCCCAGATTTTGCTCCATCTGTTGGATCATATCCTGTCTGGCAAGATATTGCTCCAGAATACCTTCTGTGGCGCCATCCACGCTGTCCAGACTGCTCAGCATAATGTGGAGCGGCGTGTCCCCATCCCAGTCAATCCCCACCGATGGCAGCTGGGCTTCCATCCTTTGGTCAAAATCGTCATTTTCCAGAATCTCCCGAAGCATCTTACTGCGCAGGGCCGGCAGAGCAGGGCGAATGTCCTCAGCCCGCTGCTGCTCCTTCCTCTTTAATTCCGTGTCCACGATTCCCAAAGCCCGCTCTATTTCGCCTAAAATCACATCATCGCCCTGATTCTTCAGCACATAGCCTACCACATTGTTTCGAATCGCCTCCACCGCATAGTCAAATTCCGCGAAGGCTGTCACCAGCACCACCTTCGCATAGGGCCACTGCTCTTTCACCATCTCTGCCAGCTCCAGCCCATCCATCCCCGGCATGCGAATATCGCTCACCAGCACATCAATGCGAGCCTTCACCAGCCATCCAATGGCTTCCTTTACTGTGTAGGCCCTGCACACATCCACCTCTCTCCTACTCTTCATCTCCACCAGTGACGCGATCCAGTCAGCCACATAGGGCTCATTGTCAACCACCAATACTCGAAACATGCTTCTCCTCCGCCCTGTGATATATACTGCTTAAGGAATTGTTAAAAAATTATTTTTAACAATTCCTGCAAATTGCTTCGCAATTAGCCAGAACCAGAAATAACTCTTAAAGAGTTATTTCTGAACGGTTCCTAACAGTTAAAATTTCCGGGTAACCTGACTGCATAACGCCAGCCATATACGTTCATTCAATGCAGTACGGTAAATTCTGGCGTTATGCAGTATAAAAACACTTCTGTGATCAGTCTCCCCTCTTCATCCGCAGAAAGCCGTAGGCCCGATTCTGCCCCAAATCGAATTTGCAGCCTGCGATGAATATTCAGCAGCCCAAAACCCTGGCCTTCCGTGTCCTGTGTCTCAAGACGATGTTGCAGACTCTCCAGCACCTCTGGAGCTATCACCCCACAGCCGCCTCCAATGGTAATGCGAAGTCCCCGCTCCTCTTCTTCAAAGTGAAGATACAGCTCGCCCTCTCCGTCTGACATTTCGTACCCATATTTCAGATAATTCTCCACAATAGGCTGCAGGATCAATCTAGGCACTTTAAAGCTTTTCCAGGTGTCCGGCGGTTCTTCTATGGATAGTTCCATACGCCTCTCAAAACGCATTTGCTGAATTTCCAGATAGCTTTTCACACAGCGCAGTTCCTGGGTCAAGAGCACTTCATTCTTAAGATTGTGTCCCAGATACTCCATGAAAATACCCAGGCACTCTGACAGCTTTGCGGCATTCTCCTCATCTCCATCCAGAATCATACGGTGCAGCATAAAGTAGGTATTGTAGAGAAAATGGGGATGTATCTGGGCCTGCAGCTGCTTGAGTTCGGCCTCCTGCATGAGCATTCTGGATTTATAATTTTCATCTATGAGACTGTCCAGCCGTATGACCATGCTGTTAAATTCATCGTACAGGTAATTGAACTCATCCGAGGCCCGGTAGGCAATCCGCTGGTCCAGCTCATTGTCCGCCAGGCGGTGAAAGGCGTCTATGAGACGCTGCACGGGGATCATGACGATACGCTTTACAGAGTATGGGAACAGAAGAGCCACCAGCACAGAGAATAGAAGATAAATCACCAGGATGCCGTACCCTGTGATCAGATGTCCGGCATCCTCTGCCGGACTGCATCGGTACACAGACTGATTTAAAAAAGAGGAATAATTGGAGACAAGCAAGTATTTCTGCCCTTCCTGCCATAAGGACAAAACCCTCTCCTCCTGGGTCTCTTCCATGGCTTTCGCCTGGACCATGTCCAGGATTTTCTCGTCTGCATGTCCTTTCCCTCTAATCAACTGCCCACTTCCATGATCATACAGAAAAAAGACTGTATCCCTGTCGGCATTTTGATTCAAAATGTCCTGGAAAATATAGTCCTTTGACAGACAGATATCGATGATAATCTCAAAATCCTTGTCCCACCGGGCATAGGTAAAAATCTCAGAAGCGTACAGACAGCTATCCTCTATCCGCAGAACCCCTTCCCCGGAAACTACCTTTTGATAGACCTCATGATATTCCTCTTCCGATATATAGTTCACATCCCGTGAATGGGAAACCGAAATGCCCATATCCCGAAAATAAAGAACCACATCCTCTATGCAGGGATTCCCCTGCATAGCAATGTTGATACGATTTTTGACAGTAGACAAAAGCGCATAATACTCATAGACAGGTACAAAGTCGTACTGCCGCATAAAGCTTCTCAGTTCCTCGTCATTCCGATAGTAATACTGGAACATTTTGATAGCCTCCACCTGGGCTTCCAGGCGCTTCCTGCCATAGTAAACCTCAGCGGAGACATTCTTTCTCCATTCCTCTTCGATCCTGCCCTTCTGCCATGCAATCAAAACACATCCGCAGATGATGATGGGCAGGACAATCAGCGAAAAGCTGATGACAAACTGCCTGTAAATGGTCTTTTTCTTCACAGTTAGCCTTTCACACTCCCCAGCACAATTCCCTTTGTAAAATACTTCTGCAAAAAGGGATACACGCATAAAATTGGAACCATGGCCACGAATATCTGAGCGGCTCTGTTGTTTCTGGTGACAATATTTTCAATCTGGCTCATGTCCATGATGGTGCTTGTATCAATCTTCGCCACCACGGTCTGCAGATAGGACTGCAGGGGATATCTCTCGATACGGTTCATGTAAATAATACCGTCAAACCAGGAATTCCAGTGCCCCACCGCTGCAAAGGTCACCAGCGTGGCAAGCACCGGTTTCGACAGCGGCAGGAAAATCTGTCCCAGAATCCGCCACTCTCCTGCGCCGTCTATCCGGGCAGAATCATAAATCTCGTCTGGCAGTCCCTTAAAATAATTCTGCAGTAATATAATATTATAAATCGGCACTGCGCCCGGCAGAATTAAGGCCCAGATGGAATTCAAAATTCCCGTCTCTTTCACCACCAAATACGTGGGAATCAGACCACCGTTAAACAGCATTGCTACCAGGAAATACCACATAAAAACATCCCTTTTGGGAAACATTTTCCTGCTTTTTGCCAGGGGATACGCAGCCAGGATGGTCAATGTCATGTTGAAGAATACCCCCAGGAGAAGTCTCTTCACCGCAATCCCAAAGGAGGTAAAAAACTGGTCATTCTGCATGACATATTTATAGGCATCCAGGTGAAATCCCACCGGCAAAATTCCCACCTGCCCCGCGTTTACCGCTGTCTTCGAGCTGAAGGAAATAGCCAGAATATTCAGGATTGGGTACAGGCACAGCAGGCAGGTCAGCGTGATAAAGCAGTAGTTAAAGACAACGAACACTCTTCTTGAAACCGATCCTTTATATTTCATATGACTACGCTCCTTCTCAAAAAATCTTATACCCGGTGAGTTTGTGCGCCAGCTTATAGGATGCTACAATGAAGACAGCTCCCACAATGGATTTAAACAGACTCACCGCCGTGGACAGCCCGAAATTGGCGCTCTCCATACCCAATCGGTAAATCAGCGTATCCAGAATATCTCCGCTTTTCAAAGTGATAGGCGTCATCAGATTGTATACCTGATCAAATCCCGCGTTCAACACATTCCCCAGGCTTAAGGTCATCTGTAGTACCACCGTGGACATCATACCGGGCAAAGTAATATGCAGGGTCTGCTTCCACCTGCCCGCCCCGTCGATGGCGGCCGCCTCGTACAGATTCGGATCGATTCCCGTCAGCGCGGCCATATAAATGATGGTTCCCCAGCCGAACCCTGCCCATACATCGGTGATGATAAGCACCGGCTTAAACAGATGATCGTCCAGCAGAAAAAGCACTGGATCCATGCCGAATTTCCCCAAAATACTGTTCAGAGCCCCGTTGACTGCCAAAAAGTCTATGATAATGCCGGACAGCAGCACCCAGGATATGAAATGGGGCAGATACACTATGGTCTGGGCCACCCTCTTAAAAAATGTGTTCTGTACCTCGTTTAGTAACAGGGCAAAGGCGATAGGCACCACCAGTCCACAGGCAATTTTCCACAGGGCAATCACCACCGTATTCCACATGGCCTGGGCAAACTGGGGACTGGAAAACAGTGTCTGAAAATGCTCCAGCCCGATAAACTGGGAGCCCCGAAAGCCCAGCGCCGGTTTGAAATTCATGAAAGATATCACAATCCCGGCCATAGGGATATAGTTGTAGATAAACACTAGAATAACCGGAATCAGTAGCATCAGATATAGCGAACGGTAACTCTTTTTCTTCATGGCAAACCCTCCTGCATGTCTTTTTCTCAGCTCCTTCATATAGAAAAGGCTGCCGAAACAGCCTTTTCTATTTACCTCTCTATCTCGTTGACTGATACCACGCGTTTACATCCTCTATGACTCTTTCGCCTCCGGTTTTCATCCAGGTTTCCACGGCCTTGTCAAAATTATCGATATCTTCTCCCATGATAATCTTCAGATATTCTCCGTACAGTACCGCATTCATATTTCCAATATTCTGCGATACAAATTCAGAGCAAACGGATGTACATTTATCCAGATAAATTCTGTCCTCATCCCACATTTTGTCCACCAGTTCGAAGACACCGTCCGGGCCATACATGATGTAGATTCCTCCCAGGTTTACATCTGTGTTTCCCTCTTTTACAATGGATTTCACATCCCCATAATACTTCTGATAATCAGCGCCTAAATTTGCGACCTGACTGTCGTCTCCGGTCTCAAGGGCATCCCTGATGATCCTTGCACTCACCTCTTTTTCCCAGGGTGCGCGCATAAATGGGGCGATACAAAAATACAGGGATTCTATCTGACTCTCTGTGCCGTCTTCTGCCTGATACCTGTACATCTTATAGGTTCCCGGCGCTTCCTCCAACAGCTTAAACTGCAGATTAATCATCTTGACCACTGCCTCAGGATGCTGGATCCCATTTTTGACGAACAGGTACTGCCCAGGTGTAGCATTGCTGTATCCCATGCAGGGAGAGCCGTCCGGCGTCACACCCTCTATGACAATCCAATCGCCCAGTTCCATTGTCTCCGGATTGTACAGCTTGTCTGCGTTGCCCAGCCACCAGTTACCATATACAATACCGCATTGTCCGGAGGTGAGCATGGCGGTAAGGGTATCCCAGTTTGCATTTGCAAAATCTGCTGCCATCACTCCATCCTTATACATGTCTTGAAGTACCTGCAAAGCCTCTTTTACCTGTGGCTGAATACTTCCGAAAATCAAGTCACCATTCTCATCCTCAAGCCAGCCGCCTATGAAAGCATTGTATGCGTTAAAAACGCCCCGCAGATCTCCCATTCCCGGAAATCCCAGCTCACCATAAAAGGCCATTCCAACTGTATTTTCACCCCCAAGCTTCGCTTCCATAAAGGCCTTTGCCGTATTCACCAGTTCCTCCATCGTAGTGGGTACAGGCAGATTCAGCTCCTCCAGCCAGTCCTTTCTAATGTACAGATATTCCATTTCATCCGGTGTGGCTCCGGGATGGGGCAGCCCCATCATTCTGCCCTCCCTTGTAACGGCGCCCAGGCACACGCCACCGTCTCCCTCAGCGGCCGCCTTGTACGCATCTGACGCATATTGCTCATAAACTTCTGTCATGTCCTGTACATAACCGCCCTCTAAAAGCTGGTTATAAATGCTTTCTGAAACGATTGCCACATCTGGAATATCCTCTGCTGTAATGGATACATTCCATTTGGTATTGTACTCACTCTCAGGAGCTGTCCAGATATAATCCAGATTGATTCCCAGCTCTTCCTTGTAAGCCCTTGACCATACATTGTCTTCCAGTGACCCGTACCCATCCTGCTTGGTATCAAATGTCATATAAGAGCTGGATCGCGCCACCGCAAGCGTAATCTCGTCCTCGTACTTGCCAAAGGGATCCTGAGTCGCGCTCTCTCCTCCCTGCTCTGTCCCGGCTTCCGACGCTGCCTCCGATTCCGTATCCGTCTCCTGCTCGTCCTGCGCGGCGCTCTCCTGTGTCTCCTTCGACTCTTCGGACGCCTTGCTCTCCGGCTCCTGCCCGCCGCATCCGGTCAGACTTCCCAGAATCAGACCTGCTGCCAACATTGCTGCCACTACTCGCCTCTTCATTGCTTTTCCTCCTTCTCTCTGTGTCCATTTGCTCTCAGCTTACCTCCATGTACATATTTGAAAAAATAGCACATTTTGGTATGCTGTTTTTCGGAATTTTGGATATATATTCATATCTCTTTCCCAATTTCTTTATTCATTTTAACAGAGGAATCGCCATTCTGAAATTCAACAATGTTAATATTATTCTACTATTTTACACAAAGTATCCTACAGATTCTTATTCCACCAAAATCCAGATACCGAGATTCTCCACCGCTTTTAGTGCCGCCTCCCTGACCGCCATAATGGCAATGGTCTCCTGATGGCTCACCGGTATCTTCCCTGTCTGGAAGAACGCCGCCAGGTTCTTGATAAATCCCCCAAAGTAATCCGATTCCACCTGCAGGAACTGGCAGCCATCCTCCAGACACACATTGGCCGCAAAAGGAGAAGCCCCACCGGTACAGACCATGGAGGCGCTGCGTCCATCCTCCCACTCCATGAGCAGATTCGTCCAATTTCCCTGAGCCAATGCCATCACACGCTTTACTTTCCCCTGCATGAGCATCATAACAGGCTCCAATTGGTGGATGCCGTAGGTCTCCAGGCCATTGGGTCCCCAGGTACTCATGGCCTTTACCGCTTTGCCCCGCAGCGCTTCATATTCTGTGGCAAAGCGCAGGGCAGAGGTGGAATAGCAAAGTGTCCCCTGCTCCTCACCCAGAGCAAAAATTGCCTGGGCAGTCTTCTTGTCCGGCGCAAAGGTCTTGTCAATATAGGTCTTTTTGCCTGAGCCCAGGGGAAGCCTAGACAACTCCTCATGCATCTCACAGTTGTCCGGGGACAGCACGATCAAGGCATCGCTTTTTTCGATGACCTCCTCAATGGTTTCGCAGTGGGAAATGCCGTGCTCCTGGCACCACTGAGCGGAGGTCTTTCCCGTCAGGGGGCTTTTGATCCTGCCATAGGCATAGCTTACCACTATCTCCCCGCCGCTCTCTTTTTCCAGCATTTGGGGGTAATTGTCAGCATGCCACTCGTCCAGATAATAGTCGATAAACCCAATCTTCATAGGTTCCTCCTTCTGATACAGATGCAGGCTTCTGCCAGAGATATTCTACTATCGCCACATCTGTTCCTCTATGATATACCTTTTATTTTACCGACGTTTTTTCTGGTTTGAAATTCTGCAATTGTAAACTTTTTATCCTTTTTTGCACAATCAGGCAGGAGCGTTTTCCCTACTTGCCGCACCAGACATCTACCTTAAGCTTTTTATGGGCTTGCAAAATCGTTTGACATCTCTGCCTATTTATGCTAGTATGATGTCGTAAATGCAGGAGTAATCCTGGCAATTTTGTAACCGTAGAGCCGTCATTTATGGCGGCTTCTTTTCGTTGTCTTATCATTTGGTAATTCTACTTCATTTGCCGTTAATACTGTTCCATTTGGTGTAGAAGTGCCATCCATACTTCCTACTCCCCCATTTGCCTCTGCCTCTGTTACTGTTCCTATTATCTGATACGTCGTCTTCGTTATATCTACGTTATTACTATCCTGTCCTCTAAATGTTAAGGATATATTACTTCTGTAATAGTTTCTTCCACCTTCTGCCTTTGTTTCTCCTGCTGTTCCACTACTTACCCATAAAGATGGTCTAGATATAACATCAGATATCGCCATATTTCCTGCTTGGTCTGTTACCACTACATACATATCATATGTTTTTTGTTGATTTAATCCTGTATATGTCTTTGTATTACTTGCGCTTACTTCACTGGTATATTCTCCGTTCGTTTCCGCTAATCTATGACGATATGTATACGCATTACTCGTCAATCCCGCTCCCTTGTCTTCCGCACTTATTGTTACCTTAAACCCACTCCCTGGTACTTGCTCTCCTGTATATGATTTTACTGTTGGTCTTGTCGAGTCCTTCTTCAAATTTAACACTTCACTTGAAGATATTCTTACTCCCGCTGCATCATATGAATACGCTGTTATCGTATACGTCCCATCTGCCGCTATTCTAAATGTTGTTCCATTCGCTATCTTTACTTCTCCCGAGTCATAGCTTCCTGGTGTTTCTATGTCTACATCTCCTAATTGTCCTGTTCCAGTTGCTGTTCCTTGTATACGGTATCTAACCTCTGATGATCCCGTATCCGTTCCTAATATACGCAATGTTACGTTACTCGTATACCATTTATTCGCTCCCTCATTTCCACTCGCTACCGTTAACGTGATTCCTCCTGTGGTTGAACATAGCCATGGCAGTGGCAATCTACATAATCCTCTTCTTCTGCGCACCGCTG
>CANRZC010000067.1 GCA_947644185.1 uncultured Acetatifactor sp. | reverse complement strand
ACCTTTCCCCTACTCGCGCGCCGGGCACCCGTCAGCCTCTGCTGACATATTTCCTTTGGGTGCCCGTGTGCATAAAACATAAGCCTCTCCCACGAAATGGAAAAGGCTTGTCTGGGGTTCTAGTCTATTCTGCCATTGGAAAATCTGCCTACAGGACGGCCATCCTGGTCCTTCCCATCTGCCGGCTGCTCCTGCTCCTGGCCTTCCTCATCCGCCCAATGGTTTTCCGGCTGTGGCTGGTCCATTTCACTATCCTTTGCAGGATTTTCCTCTGGTTCTGTCACTTCTCTCCTGTCCTCTAGGGGTTTGTCTGGCTGGACAGTCTGTTCCTGTTTGACAGTTTCCTCCTGTGCCAGGGGTGTATCTGACTGGGCTGTCTTTTGGGTATCTGGTTCCGGCACAGCTTTCTCTTCCGATTCCTCTGGCTCAGGCAGCCCCTTTTCCCTGCGGAAAATCTGCATAAACTCCTTGCCTGTGATAGTCTCCTTCTCAATCAGGAACTCCGCCAGCTTATCCATGACCTCTCGGTTGTCCTTCAGCAAGGCCAGGGCCTTGTCATAGCTTTCCTTTAATATCTCCACCACTTCTGCATCTATCTGGGCAGCTGTGGCATCGCTGCAGTTTAGAGCTGTGCGTCCCTCCAGATACTGGCTCTCCACAGTGGCCAGACCCATCAGGCCAAACTTCTTGCTCATACCGTAGCGTGTCACCATATTCCGCGCAATATCTGTGGCTCTCTCAATATCGTTGGCAGCACCTGTGGTAACAGTGTCAAAGACCACTTCCTCCGCCGCCCGGCCACCTACCAATCCCACCAGCATATCTCGCAGCTCTGCCTCTGTGTTCAGGTATTTTTCCTCCTCGGGCACATGCATCACATAGCCCAAAGCTCCCATGGTGCGGGGCACTATGGTTATCTTCTGCACAGGCTCAGAGTTCTTCTGCAGAGCGCTGATCAGGGCATGCCCCACCTCATGATAGGACACAATTTTGCGCTCCTCCTTGCTCATGATCCTGTCCTTCTTCTCCTTGCCTACCAGCACTACCTCCACCGCGTCAAAGAGATCCTTCTGGCACACATAGTCCCTGCGCTCCTTTACCGCATTGATGGCTGCCTCATTGATCATGTTGGCCAGATCAGAGCCCACTGCACCGCTGGTGGCAAGGGCAATGGCATCCAGGTCCACAGACTCATCCATCTTCACGTCTTTGGCATGGACCTTCAAGATTTCCACACGCCCTTTTAGGTCTGGCTTATCCACAATGATCCGTCTGTCAAAACGCCCTGGGCGCAGTAGTGCCTTATCCAGAATCTCAGGCCGGTTGGTGGCTCCCAAAATCAAAATACCTTTGGAGCTGTCGAAGCCGTCCATCTCGGAGAGCAGCTGATTCAGTGTCTGCTCCCTCTCTTCATTGCCACCGCCATATTTGGAGTCGCGGCTGCGGCCAATGGCATCTATCTCATCTATAAATATGATACAGGGGGCATTCTTTGTGGCCTCCTTGAACAAATCCCGCACACGGCTGGCGCCCACACCTACATACAGCTCAATAAAATCTGATCCAGTCAGAGAGAAGAATGGCACGTGAGCCTCTCCTGCCACTGCCTTGGCAAGCAATGTCTTTCCAGTCCCAGGAGGGCCTACTAGCAGAGCACCTTTGGGAAGCCTTGCGCCAATTTTAGAATATTTCCCAGGATTGTGGAGGAAATCAACCACCTCCACCAAGGATTCTTTTGCCTCATCCTCCCCGGCCACATCCTTGAAGGTGACACCTGTCTCCTTCTGCACATAGATCTTCGCATTGCTCTTGCCCACACCCATGGGGCCGCCGCTTCCGCCCATTTTTTTAAACACTAAGCCCAGCAGGACCCACATGAGCAGCACAGGCAGTATCACATACACGAAAATCTCAAAAATACGACCTGAGTTGTCGCTGAGCACCCGGGTGCCATCAATATTATGCCTCTCCAGCCGTGCTGTCAGTGTGTCTAAATCTTCCATAATGATAGTGGAATAGGTGGAGGGCACATTTCCATAAAAGGGATAACCTGGCATGGCAGGTGCATCCTTTGTCTCTCCCTTTTTCTCCTCCTTCAGCGTGAAGAGGATCTGGCCAGTGCTCTGTACCTCCACGGCCTCTACCTTGTCATCGTTCACATATTCCAGGAACTTCATGTAGCTGACCTCCTGGGTATTCCCAGAAGAGCCTATCAGCAGATTCCAAAGCATGAAGGCCAGCACCACTGTACACAGTCCCATCACCAACAGCATCATGGTATTTGGTCTTCTGGGAGGCTGATTGCCATTCCCATTGCCGCCATTTCCCCCTGGCATGTTGCCACGTCCGCCGTTGTTGTATCCGCCGTTGTCGTATTGGTTCATTTGATTATCCATATAGCAGCTCCGTTTCCGTTCTGTCTCTTTTCCGTAATCACTGTCCTGATCCTGCAGTTTTTTATTTCAGAGTTGTTGGTTGGTTCTATAATAGAATTATAGAGATAATTCTATTATCAAAAATCTATAATAGAATTGAAGAGATAATTCTATTATCAAGGTTCTATTATAGATACTGCTAGTTGATAAATCAATAGGCGAAATGTGAAAAAAACAATTTATCTCTTAAAGATTTCTAAACTCTATCTCCGTTTCGCCAGCTTTTTTAAATTCATTCCATCTCTTTTTTCTTCCAGGCTTCAATGACACAGGTATGTTCCTTGGTTTCTCTGTCATAGTTGATCCCCACTAACAGGATATCCCCAGTGTAGTCTCTAATCCAGGAGGCGTACTGTCTGTCCTTTATCTGGTTGATAGCTCCCTGGGCGGATTTGCTCCATTTCAGCTCTACGATTAGCGCAGGTCTGCCCACATCTCTCTTTGGCAGGTAGACTACATCTGCGTATCCTTTTCCTGTAGGCAGCTCCATGACAGGATTCATGTAGTAGGTTTTTGCGCTGTAGTAAGCCATCAGTACAGTGCAGGTCAAAGAGTTCTCATTGTTGTATTGTAGCATGGAGGCTGTCTCATTGTGAATGGTCGATATGCCGGCTGCCACCGCCTCCTGATTCCTCTCCCAGGTGTTTTGTAACAGCTCCGCTGACCGGTTCAGGGCATCTGTCAGGCCGGCCCAGTTCGAGTCATTTACTACATTCAGAAATTCCTGGGTGATCTCCTGATTTGGGATAAAGACTTCCTCCGCACCCTCATCAATGGTCAAGTAGCCCAGGTGAACTAGCAGGATAAGCACATCGTCTTTTGACGTAAAAGTGGTCATATCATTCTGAAACTTCTGTGAATTCACCTTGCACCGTATCCCCCCCAGCATCTCCACAATCGCCTCCCTTAGCCCGTCAAAGTTCAGTTCAATATACACCTTCAACGCCTCATAGGTCTCGGTTCCCGTCCAATAGCTCCTCAGCTTTTTCCGCCTTACGGCATCCACCACGGATTTGGGATTATAGATGTGCACCCCATTCATCAGATAGCCGTCATACCATCTCTCTATCTCCCGAAAGTCCATGTCGCTCTCCTCGCACAGCCTGACAACCTCCTCCTGTGTGAATCCAAACATAGTAGTCAGTTCCTCGGAGTTGATCATAGAATACTCCTCGAAAATATTCAGGGCCGAATGCTCCCCGTACTTTTTCACAGGCAGGATTCCTGTCAGGTACGCCAGATCCACATACTCCGCCCCCTTGAACAGGCCCCGCAGAAAGTCCAGGTAGTCCTTTTGAATATCCTTCCGCTCCTTCGCCAGGCGGAATACACAGTCCCATTCATCGATGATGAAGATAAAGCCCTCCCCGCGCTGCCCATAGATATCATCCAGAACTGTCTTCAGCTTGCTTCCCTCCGGGTAATCACCGCACTCTGGAAATTCCCGCTTCAGATCTTTAATGACCAGGCGCTCGATCTCCTCAATGAAAGTATCCTGGCTTCTCCGTCCGTCCAGAAAACGCTGCACATCCCAGCGAATTACATTGTGCTGATTTAGGTGCACCGGAAAGCACGCTTCTCTCTCTATGGCCAGCCCTGAGAACAGACGGCTCGAATCACAGCCCCGGCTGTAATATGCCGTCAGCATATTGGCGGCCATGGACTTTCCGAATCGCCTGGGGCGACTGACGCACAGGAACCTGCGCTCCGTCCGATACACCCTGTTAATCTGGGCTATCAACATACTCTTGTCCACATAAATATCAGAAAATCGTGACATTTCAAATGATGCATTTCCTGGATTCACATATATCCCCATACTTACACCTCCATGCCCATCTCCGGCTGACAACCCAATCTTTTTCTATTTCTATGATAATATGCCCTGCCACAAATGTCAATGAATCTGCCTTCCCCAAATTCTTTTGACTTCCCCATTCCCATCCCCAAAAATCTGTGATAAAATAGAAAGGTATTTTTGAAAAAATCAGGAGGCGGCATAGACTATGAAAATCGGTTTTGACAATGACAAATATCTGAAGATGCAGTCAGAGCACATCAAGGAGCGCATCGCTGCGTTCGGGGACAAGCTCTATCTGGAATTTGGCGGCAAGCTCTTTGACGATTATCATGCGTCCAGAGTCCTGCCGGGCTTTGCGCCGGACGCAAAGCTGCAAATGCTGATGCAGTTGTCTGACTGCGCAGAGATCGTGATTGTCATCAATGCTGCCGATATTGAGAAAAATAAGGTCCGGGGAGATTTGGGGATTACCTATGACGTGGACGTGCTGCGACTGCGGGACGAATTTCAGAGCAGAGGTTTGTATGTGGGAAGTGTAGTCATTACCCACTACCAGGGACAGCACAGTGCAGAGCAATTCAAGGGAAAATTGGAGAAAAAGGGAATCCGCGTCTATCTTCATTATACCATAGAGGGATATCCTGCTAATGTCCCCCTGATAGTCAGCGAAAATGGCTATGGGAAAAATGACTACATAGAGACCTCCAGGCCCTTGGTGGTGATCACAGCGCCAGGACCTGGCAGCGGAAAGATGGCCACCTGCCTCTCCCAGCTCTATCATGAGAACTTGCGGGGCACCAAGGCCGGATATGCCAAGTTCGAGACTTTCCCTATCTGGAATATACCGCTCAAGCACCCGATTAATCTGGCCTATGAGGCTGCCACTGCGGATCTAAACGATGTAAACATGATAGATCCCTTCCATCTGGAGGCTTACGGGAAGACCACGGTGAACTACAATCGTGACATTGAAATCTTCCCTGTGCTGAACGCTATCTTCGAGGGCATCTACGGGGAGAATCCTTACAAATCCCCCACAGACATGGGTGTCAATATGGCTGGCAATTGTATCATAGATGATGAGGCCTGCTGCGAAGCCTCCCGGATGGAAATCATCCGCCGTTATTACACAGCCCTGAACAAGGTAGTGCGGGATGAGACTTCTGATACAGAGGTCTACAAGATTGAGCTGCTGATGAAGCAGGCCAAAATCACCACCGCGGACAGAAAAGTGACTGTGGCTGCCAAAGAGCGAGCCGAGGCTCTGGGCGTTCCTACCGCTGCCATAGAGCTGGCAGACGGGCATGTCATCACCTCCAAAACCTCGGATTTTCTGGGGGCTTCCGCTGCGCTGTTGCTAAATGCCTTAAAGTACCTGGCAGGTGTAGAGCATGACAGGAAGCTGATCAAGCCAGAAGCCATTGAACCCATCCAGAACTTGAAGGTTCGCTACCTGGGAGGCAAAAATCCCAGACTCCATACGGACGAAGTTCTGATCGCGTTGGCTCTGGAAGCCTGCCATGACGAAAATGCAAGACGTTCCCTGGAGCAGCTTCCAAACCTAAAGGGCTGCCAGGTCCATACCTCGGTGATGTTGTCGGAAGTGGATATCAAGATTTACAAGAAATTGGGCGTTGAGCTGACCAGTGAGCCGGTTCAGACAGCCCGGAAGAAATACTAGTTTTTTATAGTCTAAAAACCCTCCCAAGGCAAAGGCCTGGGGAGGGTTTTCTACGTGATTCTACAGTTCATCTCTCCTACAATTTCTTTAGGAAGTTGCCAAGCACAGTGACACCCTCATTGATGACGATAAAAGCATTGGGATCATATTTGTTCACCACAGCTTTCAGTCTAGCCACCTCATATTTGGACAAGGTAATGTAGAGCATATGGGACTGTTCATAGGTGTAAGCCCCCAGGGTAGCCCACTTTGTGATCCCCCTGCCCAGCTCCTCCATGATAGCTCTCTCCAGATCCACATTGTTGGACTTGGTGATAATATTGGCCTCCACATTGATGTTCTGGGTATGTACCTTATCAATAGCCAGAGAGTGCACAGCGGCAAAGATCACAGAATACACCACGATCTCGATATCAAACAGGAACAGGCAGATAATGTACAGAGACAGGTTCACTATCAGGTACACCTTTCCCACACTGAAATCCCTCTTCCATTTGGTCAGCAGCACGCCCACCACGTCCAGGCCACCCCCAGAAGACGCCATTCGAAGAATAATGCCAATCCCAGCCCCAGATATAATACCGCCTACCACGCAGGCTGCCACCGTATCCTCCACCACTGGCATAATGGGGACTACGGACAAAAACACTGTCATAGCTGTTACTGTGACCAGCGTCTTCGCAAAGAACTTTCTCCCCATCCTGGTAAAGGCAATGATGAAAATGGGCACGTTGATAATGTAGTAAATAATACCGGCAATATCAAAGCTCTGAAAGTTCATGTGCAGGTAGTCTACCAGGAGAGTTCTGATCACCTGGCAGATACCCATGAGTCCACCAGAGTACAATTGTGCTGGCACTACGAACAGGTTTACACCTACCGCGTACATCAGCGCCGCCACAATACAGGCCAGTGTTCTCTTCCCCTCATATATCATATTTTCTCTGCTCATTGTATGTCAATCTGCTCCATCTTCTCTTTGAACTCGGTCATGGACATGGCCCCCACATAGTTTGCCACAGGCTTGCCGTTCTTGAAAACCACAAAAGCCGGGATACTGGAAATGCGGTAAGCCTGGGCTAACTGCATATTCTCATCAATGTTGCATTTTCCCACCTTGATCCGACCCTCGTACTCTTCGGCCATCTTCGCCACCACTGGTCCCATCATTTTACAGGGATTGCACCAGTCCGCGTAAAAGTCCACCAGCACAGGCGTAGCTGCCTGCAATACCTCTGCCTCAAAATTGTCTGCTGTAAACTTGTATTCCATCTTCTACCTCTTTCTGCGCCCTGTAGACGCGCTCTTTCTATTGCCATGGCTATAAATTGGTGTCTCTCTGCTTTGGGTGAATGATATACTTACAAATAGGATTCCCTTGGCCAGAAAATTTCTCCTCGTACTCGGTCATCACATTTCCCTCCATCAGGCGCTGGTCCCGGTGTAGATCGTATGTGATTTCATCTGTCTCCCAGCCCGCTGGGGTAAGCTCGTCCAATGCAAAGTCAAACAGAGCTCGGTTGTCCGTCTTGAATTCCAGCCTGCCTCCTGGCTTTAAAATTCTCTCATAGCGTGCCAGAAATTCCCTGGAGGGAAGCCTGCGTTTGGCATGTCTATCCTTTGGCCAGGGATCCGAAAAATTCAGATAAATATGCTCCACCTCTCCCGCCCCAAAGACCTTCCCAATGTCCTCTGCATCCATCCGCAAAAACCTCAGATTCGGAAGTGTCTCTATCTCCATCTTCCTAACAGCCCGGATCAGTACGCTGGAATATTTCTCAATACCCACATAGTTGATATCAGGATGCTCTTTAGCCATAGTATGGATGAATTTCCCCTTTCCCATACCAATTTCGATATGGATAGGTTTTCCATTTCCGAAAATCTCCCTCCACTTTCCGGGGCACTGTGGTGCAAGCTCCTCCTGCACCACATAAGGGCTCTCGGCAATCACCTCCCTGGAACCCGTAATATTACGCAATCTCATCCCACACTCTCCCTGTCCGCCTGGCAGACATCACTTTATCCTTTTATTAATGTACTGTAAAATTGATTTCTTGTCAATCCATGAATATTCTCCCTTTGGTTTTTCTGAAATCTGGTGTATAATAGTAGAATCATAAAAAGAAATTTGATTGTGAGGTTGTTCCATGCCTGGTTTCAGAAAACAATTTATTCCAAAATATACCCGGTCTTTGGCCGCTTTATTCTGTGTCTGCAGTCTGGTGTTTGCCACTGTCCTTCCTGTCCAGGCCTCAGCTGCGGAATTACTTTTAGAGACCAACAGAGGACTGCCCATCCAGTCCAATGAAGTGCAAAACTGGCCTGTGGGCCCTGTGGTAGGGGCAGAGTCTGCCATTTTAATGGAGTTTCAGACAGGCACCATCCTCTATTCCAAAAATATACACCAGCGGGAATACCCTGCCAGTACCACGAAAATCCTCACCACACTCATTGCCGCAGAGCAGTGCCAGATGGATGAGATAGTCACCTTTTCCCACGACGCCGTCTTCGACACCCCCTGGGACAGCAGCCATATCGCCATGGACGTAGGTCAGGAATTGACCATGGAGCAATGCCTGAATGCCATTCTGATCCGCTCCGCCAATGAAGTCTGCTATGCAGTGGCAGAGCATATCACTGGCACCACAGACTGGCAGGTCTTCTCGGACCTAATGAATGAGCGGGCAGCCCAGCTAGGCTGTCTGAATTCCCATTTTGCCAATCCAAACGGCCTGCCAGATAGCGATCATTATACCACAGCCTACGACCTGGCCATGATTGGCAGGGCTTTCTTCGCCAATGAGATGCTGTGCAAAATTACCCTGGCGCCTCGAATGGAGTTTCCCCCTACGGACAAGCTTCCCCAGGGAAAGCTGGAAAATAACCATATGGAAATCATTCCCGGAGGCACCTATGCCTATCCCTATCTGGTGGGCTGCAAGACTGGCTATACCGATGATGCCAGAAGCTGTCTGGTATCCTGTGCAGAAAAGAATGGGCTGCGGCTGATCTGCGTGGTCATGCGGGATGAGGCTCCTTACCAGTATGAGGACACCATCACTCTCTTTGAATACGGCTTTTCTAATTTCGAAAAAGTGTATGTGTCCCAGGCAGAGACAAAATACGATATTGACAATACTGGCCTGTTTTACAGTGGCAATGACATTTTCGGCAATTCCCAACCCTTTCTGTCCTTAAATAAGGATGATTTCATTGTCCTGCCCCAGACCATTTCCTTCCAGGAGGTGACCTCTTCCATCTCCTATGAGACGGTTGACGAGAATCAAGCCGCTGTTATCACCTATACCTATCAGGGTATGCCCCTTGGCACTGTGGGGGTGGATTTCACAGGGAACAGAGAGGATGCCAGCGTTGTTGAGACGCCGCCTGAGGGAGAATTGGGTAACGGAAATGAAGATAACTCTGTCATCTTTATCAATCCGGTGGTACTTTTGATTGGCTGCGGGGTACTTGTGGGTTTGCTCCTTGTGTGGCTCATTGTACGACTGATTTTAAAGAATTACAATATTTCCCTGGGAAGCCGTCGAAGAATCTGGCGGAAAAGAAATCGACACAGGCACCGGAGCTCCAGAAGATTTAAAGGCTAGGACTTTTCAGTCATAGCCTTTTTGGTTGTATCTTGTCTTTTTGATTGTGTTCATTTTTTCGGATAATCCGGCCTCTGTGCAGGTCGCTTACATGCTTTCTGCGCATCTTTAGCGCCTCCGCCCCTCCTGCGATCCACCTTGACATATCCTTCCTGCTTCAAAACGGTGTATG
>CANRZC010000066.1 GCA_947644185.1 uncultured Acetatifactor sp. | reverse complement strand
CAAAGACAGCAGGTTCCCATCAATAGAAACCATATCGTCTCGCAGCGAAGAATATAAAATAGCGTCAATCTGCTCAATCTTGTTGTCCCGGATCAGGCTGCGGACCGCTGGTGTCACTGTCATAACTTCCATTGCAGGCACCATTTCCCCATTCAACCCAGGAACTAACTGCTGAGACACGATAGCCGTCAGCACCGTGGAGAGCTGTACGCTGATCTGCTTCTGCTGATCCTCCGGAAAGCTGTCGATGATATGGTGAATGGTATTGACAGCACCGACTGTGTGCAGCGTAGAAAACAGAAGTCTGCCAGTGCCGGCTGCCCCGAAAGCCACACGGATGGTTTCATTGTCATTCAGCTCCCCCAAAAGAATCACATCTGGGCTCTGTCGGAGCGCAGCTCGCAGCGCTGTGGCATAGTCCTTCGTGTCCACCTGGATCTCCCGCTGGCTTACAATACTCTTTCCATGGCGGTGGAGATATTCCAGGGGGTCCTCCAGAGTAATGATATGCTTCTGCTTTGTCTGGTTGATTCGGTTGATGATGCAGGCCAATGTGGTGGATTTACCGCTTCCTGCAGGTCCGGTGACCAGTACCAGCCCCTTTTCGCTGTCCCCTAAGCGGAGCACATATTCAGGAATGTGGAGGGTTGTGTACTCCGGCAACTGAAAGGATATGATTCTGATCACAGCGGAAAGCGTTCCCCTCTGTCTGTAGGCGCTGACCCGGAAACGGGACAGGCCGGGAATGGCAAAGGAGAAATCATCATCGCCTGTTTTTTGCAGAGTGTCCATCTCACGATCCTCCGCGTTTTTATAAATATCCTCCAAAAGCCTTTTGCTGTCATCCGGGGACAGCCTTTCCTCGTTCACCTGGTAGAGCAGGCCGTTCTTGCGGTAAGATAAGGGCAGGCCTGCGCTGATGAAGACATCCGAGGCGTTCTGTTCTACTACGTATTGTAATAATTCTGTCAATTTCATTTCTTTTGCTCCTTTGCGTATATTGTTTGTCCTTGTTGCTATCCCCTTCTATCATACAATCTGCATGATGGGATCACTGCCCGTTCTGTCCGTATCTGTCTGTGATCTCATCTATTTTCCGCTCCAGCTCCTCAAGCTGTGCTTCCAAATCTGCCTTCTGCTCATTATAAGTCTCCGTGAGACCTTCCTTCCCTTCAGACAGATTTTGGCGATAGTCTCTGGCCTGGGTCAGGGTCATTACTTTCAGGTCGTCGGATTTACAACAGCTATAGAGATACTCCAACATGCTCAGATATCGATCCGAATCATATTCCTCTTCCGCAGAATCATCCCCTATTGTAAATATGAGACTTCCTTTCTGCTCTATCGCTTCTCCCACCATTGCCTGAGCATCTGCCTGTCCCCATGGCATCGCTCCCACCTGCCATATTCCCTCTCCAACCTCAAAAGTTATCAGTGGAAGATCTCCCTCACCATGATGTACTATAGTAGATAAATTTTTTTTCAGCAAAAAAGAATCCTTCTCGCTGTCATAGGCGTCCACTTTAAAATACACAGCTTCCGGAACGGATATTCCTGCTGCCCTCGCAAGCCGCCCTCCCTCTGCCGCCCAATCTTCCGCTTCTGCATCTTCCTCCCATCGCAGACAGCATTCCCATCCCGCATCCGTCAGCTCTCTAAACTGTTTTCTGCTCATACAGCCCGGGGCACCGGGATGACATTCCTCTGATAAGGCCAATACTCCCTTGAAGCCACACTCCTCCATCTGGGGAAAGATTTCTGTATAAATCTGTTCATCCAGATTCGTAAAAAGCAATACCAGATTTCCAGTCCCCTGAGACTCTCTTTTGTATTTTGTCTGTATCTTATCCAGCTCTTGCCGCAGCTTGTGCCTCTCCACCTCCAATGGCCTAAGCTCCTGCTCCATTGCGTCACTGGTTTCCTGCCTTTTCCTTTCTGCACGGTTTTCCGTCCATATGAAAAAGGCAAGGCAGCCTGCGCCAATCAATACCGCGGCTATCGCTATTCCTTTCCATATCCATCCTGTTGCTGAGTCATTTCTATTCATATTGTGCTCTTTTCCTATGTCTCTAATAGTTACTTAGGCTTTCACTGTCACTTTTCACACTGATTCCAGCGTCTTCCCTCATGACAATCTGCTTATCACAAATCCGAAGAACCTCTGGTCTATGGGTAATGATAAGGACTGTTCTGTCTGTCATAGCTCTTAAATTTGCCAAAAGCCTACGCTCTGTTCCATTATCTAAGGCGCTGGTAGACTCGTCTAACAGCAAAATAGGCCGGCTGGAAAAAAGCGCCCTCGCTATGGCGATCCGCTGTATCTGTCCCTCCGAAAGCCCGCAGCCCCGCTCTCCTAACACCGTCTCCAGTCCCTGGTCTAATTCCCTGACAAACTCTTCCGCACAGGCAATCTGCAGAGCCTGCCATAATGCGTCTTCCTCCTTCATCCTCTCTAAATTCCCAAAAGCTACAATTTCCCGTATTGTTCCACTCATAAGTTGATTTCCCTGCGGTACATAGGCGAAAAGGCCTCTCATGCCAGCTGTCAGAGGTTTCCTTACCTCACTCCCATGCAGCCCCTCACTTAAGATATACCGCTCTCCCTGGTCCAGAGAATACAAACTCATAAAAAGCTTCAGTATGGTACTCTTTCCGCAACCAGAGTGTCCCGTAAAGGCTACATACTCTCCTTTTCGGATTTCTAGATTCACTTTATCCAGTACAGGCTTCCCAGTAAAATCTGCGGTCTCTGGGGAGACTCCCTGCGCCGATGCAGGATAGGTAAAGCAGGCACTCCTAAGCCCCATTCCCCGAAACTCCTTCTGATAAAACTGTTGGATTCTGGCCTTGGAAGCTATCTCCTCGGCGCAGTCATCCTCGTAGTTCTCCGCCTCCATAAGTCGCTCTGCACTGGCGATCATGGCATAGTACCTTGGCAGATATCCTGTCAGATTGGCAAAAGGCGACTGCACCTGCCCGATAAGCTGCAGCATCGCTGTCATAGTACCATAAGAAATTGTCCCCTGCAAAATCCCCCATCCACAATAGAACGCTCCAAACAGGTATACCCCATTAGCGGCTGCCCCAAAGGCAGTATTGCACAGATTTGACAATATATTTCTGCGGATACGCGCGGTTTTGTGCAAACGCATCCTTTCCACCGCTTCTTCTTCCGTACCCTTCTCCATAGCAAAAGCCCTGACAATCATCAGACTGCTCAGCCTCTCCTGCAGGAACACCCGCAGTGCACCATCCGCCTCCTGTATTCGTTTATGCATTCGCTTCAGCACCTTCCGAAAACAATAGGTCAAAAGAAGGATCAGAGCTCCCCCTGGAATCAGAATAGCCATAAACACCGGCTCCAATAGAAAAATAGTTGCCAGTGCCCCAAAAAGCCTGATCAGCAGGCCAGTCAGGCCCGGAATGAGCTCCACAATTCCCCCTGCTACCACCACAGTATCAGAAGTCAGCCGATTCATCCACTCGCCGGAATGGACAGCAGTCACGCGGGAATAAGACTTGCGGAGCAAGCAGGAAAATAACGCTTCCTTAAACTGGTTCTCCAAAGTCGCACGCGTCCATTCGTACAGGAAATGTCCCAGCGCATTTGCGGCAAGCTGTCCCAGTATGAGAAATGCAAAAGCGACTGCTGTGTGTACAAATCCTGCACTGTCTCCGGCCACGGCCCTGTCAATTAAATTGCGGAGAAGAAGTGCTGAGAAAACACTGCTGAGTCCTAACCCCATCTGCAACAGCGCAAGAAACAGAATATATATTTTTTTCTTTCCGATTGCGCGGCTGAGCCTGACAAGGGTATGGGTATGCTGCGTATTTCTCATGGCATTCCTTTCATTGGGCTATTCTTTGCGGGAACAAACTTTTCACGCGCAGACAGATTAATCCCTGCAAAATTTTGCAATGGCCACTTCCGCCGTCTCCTGGATGCGCTCCACGTAGCCTTCGTTCCAAAGAATGCAATAATTTCCGTCACAACCCATCAAATTTCCTGTCTGTTCCAGCGCAATGGCTCTGCAGCCTCCGCCGCACTGATATTTATGTGCACAGGCGGCGCATTTGGAATTCACTGCCAACAAATCCCTGATACGACTATCCACAATGTCCATGTAAAAGCTGTCGCTAAGCCCTTTCTTCAGGCCAATATCCTGCACAAGGGGAAATAGTTCCTGCTCCTTGCAGGCAGTCATGGGCATACAGGGCAGAAGTCTGCCCTCTGGGGTAATGTATCCGGCATAGCGGGCTGCGCCGCAAAGATAGTGTGCTGTGCTGCTTTCTTCTCCATTGTGCTTTATGGGAATGACTTCATAATCTCTTGACCCGCGCTTCAGGTTAATCACGCTGGAAAGCGTAACGTTCATGGGCATTCCATCCTGATAGAAATAAGGAATATATCGAATCATAGCCTCTATATATTCCCTGATATCCATAGCGTTCCCTTCACTGTTTTTCCTCCAGAGCTCTGTCTGCATTACATTACTGGTTTTGAGCGCGGGAACGCCTATATCTGACAGCAAGCTAACCGTCTCCCGCAAAGTATCCTGATTTCCCTTATGGATACACATCTCCACATTTGTGGGAAAGCCTCTCTTTATACATAGCTTCAGGGCCCTAATTGCCGCTTCCTCCGCTCCCGATATCCCTCGCATCCAGTCGTGCCAGCCTACGCCGTCAAAGCTGATGCTGAATTCTGGCTTTAGTTTTCGCTTTTCAAACTCGTCCAAAACAGCATCTGTGAGCAGCCAGCCGTTGGTGTATACCTGGCTTATTGTTATATTATGAGACAGAATACGGTCAACCAGCGGCCAGAAGTCTTTCCTCACAAAGGGCTCTCCTCCGCTGAGGTTCACCCGCAATATCCCGCACTGCGCCATTTGGTCAATCAATTCCATGGCCTGTTCATGAGAAAGTTCTCCTAATGCCCCCTCTGGGGCATCCATGTAGCAATGACGACAACGATAATTACATTTCCCCGTTACTGACCAAAATGCTGACCTCACAAAACGATTGTCGTAATAGTGATAATTCTGGTCCTCCTCTAAAGATGACGCAGATTCCATCGGTTCCACGATAGATTCTTTTTCCAACTGCTTCAATACTTTCCTTATATCATCCGTGACATAATCTGCTTCAAGATTCGTATTGCCATCGCAAAGCAAAAGTGTCTGGAATTCTGTCTGTGTAAGTGTTCGATAGCTGTTTTCCGGGCGGTGCACCAGCACCCATGCCTTTTTATCCCAGCCACGCAATATGTAATTCCGCTTCAGTTTATAAATCATTTTCCGATTATCCTCTGCTCTATTTATCTGTCTTCCTTTTCCAAGAACACTTCCGTATCTTCCCTGGATTATCTCCCATTCTATTTTGTTACTTATAGAAAACCTTGCCTTTTCTCTACTGCTAATTCTTTTGATTACAGATAATTGTGATATCATCTCAATTTGTTCATGGCAGTGTTCCCTGCAATCCCTGCATAGAACACCGCCGCAGAACTTATGCTCAGAGACTCTCTCTTTTTCGAATTCTCTGAGTTATTTTGCATTGTGCAGAATCACCATTCCAGCGCAGTGTAATTACATACTTTGCCATGCCTCGCCACAAGTTACACCTGTCGTACTTGCCGGACCTGTACAATTATCCAACTCTGCGCCCGAACTGGTTACATCCAAACATCCACTGGTCGTAACTACATCACTGTTATCAAACAGCACAACCTCCGCACTTGCCTTTGTATACTTCATTGGTCCTCTCCTCCTTTCCTTTTGAATTTATAATAAATATGCAGCCTCCTATGAAGCAAGGCTGCACACCTACTACCTCAACAATTTCTCCCGCAATACTTCTACTTTGCAGGCATGGCGCTTCATTGCATCCGTCCTGTCATACACAATTCCAACTGCCAGGATACGTCCCGTATATTGCGGTTTCGCCCCCAATTTTCCCTCAAATTTCAGAGCATACTTGCGGTCTTTGATCTGTTGAATTGCCTCATCCGCTGTCTTATCTATTTTTAACTCTATGATGATAGCATCATCATCTTTTTTATAAGGATAGAAGATGAAATCCACATATCCCACTCCTGCCTTATCTTCTCTGGAAATATCATAGTAATCTCCAGCCTGTAGGTAGACAAGTCTGACAATAGAAGCCAATTCCGCCTCACTGTTGTAACTCATCAAAGGACTTTCCGTATTATGTGCATACTCCAGTATATCCGCCATTGTCTGTGTATCACAGGCCTTCGTCGCAGCGAGCATCCGCTGGGACTCCTTTGCCAGACGGTGCACATAACCAAGAGAAGGCTCTTTCTGCACCATATCTTTAAATCTTTCCATCAACTCTTTGTTAGGAATGGAAACAAATCCATCTTCATAACTCAGAAAGCCATATATCACCATTGCAGAGCAGATTTCATCCTTTGTAGTCAAATTCATGGATGATGCCGCGTACTCCTGTACCTTTACTGGCACCGGAATACCTGATAACATTTGCGCGATGTCATCCCTCACGGCATTCGTATTTGCTTCTACATAATAAAAAATCTCATCATAAGGACCACTGCTGGTCCAGTAGCTACCCAACTGGTTATCACTCAACGCTGCAACCACCGAACGAGGGTTGTACAGCCGTCGCCCGGATACTGTCTGGTACCCGTCATACCATAATTGCAATCCTTCTCGGCTTATCTTCGGGTTCTTCTCTGTTTTCAGATACCGCTTGTACAGATCGTCCACCTCCCAGTCTGTAAAGCCGAAATACTCACCGTATTTCTCCCTGGTGGCCATGGTATACTCATAGAACATATTCAGCTCTGAACCGCTTGAATACTTCGCGATGGGAAGGATCCCTGTCATATAAGCCATTTCCACATATGGCCGATCTTTTAAAAGCATGCTTAGAAATCTGGTATAGGCTCTCTTATCAGCCTCTGTTACAAAATCCTGATGAAACAGGAAATCCCATTCATCCAGCACAAAAATAAATTTTTCCCGCTCACCAAATTCAACAATTTTATTAAAGGCATCCCACGGCGCATCTTCTTCCTTGATATTCGCCTCGGGATAAGCCCTGATCAAATCTCCCAGAAGACGGCTTTTGATCCGCGCGATGTATCTGCTGTAGCACCCGCACTCATCCGGCACTTCATTCAGCATAATATGAATCACATTATGGGCATTCAGATGCCTCTCATACCATTCATATGACGCCACCTTCAGGCCCCGAAATAGTCCACTGCTGTCACTCCCTTTGCTAAAATAGGAAGTGATCATATTCGCCATGACCGTTTTCCCGAAACGTCTCGGTCTGGTTATGCAAACGTATTTATGTCCCCTGCCGCAGTCAGTCCTAACAGTATCGTTCCCAATCATATCCTCGTCAGGCTCCACAATCGGAACGAGCTCCTTTAGAATCTCTGTTTTATCCACAAAATATACAGAAGAAGACGCTTCCTGAAACAACAGATACGGGCTTTTACTGTTCAAATATACTCCCATTTTAACAGCTCCCCCTTTCCCTTTTTTCTGTCCTTCAAGTTTATCATAAATCTCTTGCTCTATCAAGATTCTTCCTTTTTGCCAGCTTTCTGCAGATTCGTCCCGGAAGAGCCTTCATCCAACGAACAGCGTATCGTACAGGGATCCATTGCAGATATTTGCGGTACGCAGCATCCTGGCAAGACAAAAATCTACCGCTCTCATCGGGATATACACCTGTCATTACTCCTAAAATCCATTCCCCGGGAACCGACTCTGCGTAAATCCGATTATCGCCGCATATCAGATAGTCCCTGGCCCTGACCTTCACTATCCTGTGCAGCACATATTCTCCGGCCGGGCGACGATACAACACTACGTCATATTTCTTCAATGCCACCTGAGGCTTTTCAATGACCACTGTACTCTTCCGGCTGTGCAGCAAAGGCTCCATGCTGTCTCCCACAGTCTGAAACACACATTGCTGCTGCCTTTCCAGCTCCTCCTCAATGGTTCTCTTCCCCATCTATATCCTCCAGCGCGATCTTCATAGTCTCCAGGAACTCCCTCAAATCTCTCCGGGCCCTGTCCTCATCCAAATCCTCGAATCGCTCCAGCATCTTCTCCACCAGTCCATCCTCTGTAATTCCCTGTTCCAGCTCTTTCCAGTAAAAGGCCCCTGTCTCATTCATGCGGATCATGCCATTGAAATCCTTGCTGGCCTCCCCCACGGGCACCACCATGTATTCCTGCCCCAGACGCCGTAAGATAAAGCCTTTTTTCGCTTTAATCATGTCTATCCCTCCGTTTCTTTTGACTCTCGCTTTGTCTTCATTCCTTCATAGGCCACCCTGGCTGCCGTGCTCTGCGTATTGCACTGCAGGAAAAAGCAGTCCACAGTGCCAATCATCCTGTCCACCATGCCCAGGAAACGATCCAAAGCAGCTTCCTCCCGTGGCATCAGCATTTGGTGAAAAATACGTCCTATGACCTCTTGCTCCCCCATTCTGCAGATGCGATTATCAGCACTTCTCTCCAAAAAACAGATGGCCTTTACTGGGGCCATGGCATTCGTGCCCAGATTTTCCTTGCCGCACCAGGGCGTACCACAGGCATATAGCTTTCCCTCCAAAAATCTGCAGACAGGCTTGTCTCCATTAATCACACATGCTCTCTCCCCAAATTCCTGCAACCATAGTCTGGCATGGGTGGTTTTACCCACACCGCTTTTCGCGGCAAATAGGTAAGCCTCGCCGTCCAACTCCAGAGCCACCGCGTGCATTAGAAAGGCATCGTAATCTATCAATCTCAGGCAGATATTGCGATACAGGCAGATACTCTCGCAGTACCCGAGAGAGTATTTTCTCCCTCCATCTGCCTGGCTGTTCTCCTGCTCTTTTCTAATTTCTGTTTCCGTAACTGAAACAGAAAAATCTGTTTCTTCCATGTCTGTCACATATTCTCTGCACAGCCAGCGGACATACTCATATTTATTTTCAATGCCAATAACCAGATCTGCGATTTTAATGTTAAACATGCCTTCACCTGTTGATCCAATGTTCCAATTTATAGCCAGTCCAGTACAGCAAACCGCCCATCAGGCCCCCAAGGGTATTATAGGTCAAATCGGATAGCTGAAAGGTTCCCAATCGCAGAAACAGTTGCAGAAATTCTATGGACAGGGAAAAGCAAAATGTAATCTTCAATGCCTGCCACAGTGTCCGTATCAGCCTGACTTTCTCCCCCAACAGCCGCTCTCTGAAGCACCAGAACAAAATCATGACAAAGGGAATAAACAGAATCAGATTCTCAATAGCCTCTGTGGTCAGCTCTCCCTTTTCATTGTACAATCCCCAGTTGCCCATCACATCTGACAGAGGGTTCGCCCACATATTTCGGTTGAGAAGCGTGCGGAACAAAATCATAGCCGTATAAAAAGCCAGGCAAAACGCCCGGCGGAAAGTGGCCTCTGTTCTGAAAGCCCTCCACCACTGCCTGCATACACATTTCCAGCCATGGTCCCTTGCGTAGAGATACAGAAACATAAACAGGACGGCAAGCAGCAAAGCAAAACTAAAGGGCTGATAAAAAGCTGTGAGGACATCTTTGATAATCTTTTCTATGATTTCCTCCAACGGAATACACCTGCCTTCTATCTATAAAATGCTATAATTCCCCTTATTCAAATTTATCATTCTTACCTATAAATCAATTGAAATAACCACTCAAA
>CANRZC010000065.1 GCA_947644185.1 uncultured Acetatifactor sp. | reverse complement strand
CCCGGAAAGCCGCATAAACACTGGCTTTCCAGACTTTAGAGCGTTATTCGAACTCAATCGTCCCCGGCGGCTTTGAAGTCAAGTCATATAGCACCCGGTTGACCCCCTTCACCTCATTAATAATCCTGCTCATCACCCGATTTAGCACCGCAAAAGGAATCTCCGCCGCCTCAGCAGTCATGAAGTCCACTGTGTTCACTGCCCGCAGTGCCACTGCATAGTCATAGGTTCTCTCATCCCCCATAACTCCCACACTGCGCATATTCGTCAGTGCTGCAAAATACTGACCAATATTTCCTGCCAACCCGGCCTTTGCGATTTCCTCCCGGTATATCGCATCCGCGTCCTGGACAAGCTTCACTTTCTGCGCAGTTACTTCTCCAACGATGCGAACGCCCAGGCCTGGCCCTGGGAAGGGCTGACGATACACCAAATGCTCTGGAATTCCCAATTCTATCCCCACCTTGCGCACCTCATCCTTGAACAGGCTGCGCAAGGGTTCTAAAATCTCCTTAAAATCCACACAATCTGGCAATCCGCCCACATTGTGATGAGATTTTATCACTGCGGATTCCCCGCCCAGACCGCTTTCCACTACATCTGGATAAATTGTACCCTGCACCAGGAAGTCCACCCTACCAATTTTCTTTGCCTCCTCCTCGAAGACACGGATGAATTCTTCTCCAATGATTTTTCTCTTCTGTTCTGGCTCTGACACTCCAGCCAATTTTTCATAAAAGCGATTTTGTGCGTTCACTCGGACAAAATTCAATTCATAGTTTCCAGAAGGGCCGAAGACTTTTTCCACTTCGTCGCCCTCATTCTTACGGAGCAAGCCATGATCCACAAACACACAGGTGAGCTGTGAACCCACTGCCTTGGACAACAGTACCGCTGCCACAGAAGAGTCAACACCTCCTGACAGAGCGCATAGCACCTTGCCCTTTCTCACTTTCTCCCGGATAGCCCTGACACTTTCTTCTACAAAGGAGTCCATCCTCCAATCGCCCTTACATCCGCAGATATCTCTGACGAAATTGTAGAGCATTTTCGAGCCCTCCGCTGTGTGGAGCACTTCCGGGTGAAATTGAATTGCATATAGCTTCTTTTCCTCACACTCTGCAGCCGCCACAGGACAGTTGGCTGTTGTTGCCACTGTTCGGAAATCAGGAGCCATACGCGCAATGTAATCAAAATGACTCATCCAGCAGGTGGTGTGCGGTGTCACATTTGCAAATAAGCGGGAGGTGGTATCCACCTCCACCTCTGTCTTGCCGTACTCCCGCACTGCCGCCCGAGCTACCTTTCCGCCCAGCACTTGCATCATCACCTGTGCTCCATAGCACAGCCCCAGCACAGGAATACCTGTCTGAAACAGCTCTTTGGTACATGTAGCTGCCCCCTCTTCATAGCAGCTGCTGGGGCCACCCGTGAGGATAATGCCTTTGGGATTCTTTTCTACTATTTTGTCCAGAGCTGTCTTGTAGGAATAGATTTCGCAATATACATTACATTCCCTGACACGCCTGGCCACTAATTGGTTGTATTGACCACCAAAGTCAATCACAATTACCAGTTCCTTTTCCATAATTCCTCCTCTGTGAAAATACCGCTTCTGTCATCGACTTTTATTATAGAATAGGCACCCCTGCAAGTCAAGCCACATGCCTGCGAAAATCCTTGTCTTTCCTTGTATTTTGTATTATAATACTTGATAATAGGATCTGCTCCTAGATTCTATTATAAAATTTGGATAATAGAATCTGTTCTTAGATTCTATTATAGAAAAACATCGGTTCTGGGAAGAGTGCAGCCCATGGCTGTATTGTCGGTGTCTAGGTGCAACCATAGTGACAATCCCATAGAACACGCGACAGCCGGTGTTATTTTTGTGTCTCCACAAGATCTGCCAATGGCCTAAAGGTATATCCCATCTCCTCCCATTTGGTCAATAATTCATCCATAATTTCTCCATTGGTTTTGGAGGTGCTGTGCAGCAGTACAATAGCGCCAGGATGGATTCGACTGGTGAGCTTGGAAAAAGCCTCCTCATGGCTGGGTTGGTTATCCTGATTCCAGTCCACATAGGCCAGGCTCCAGAAAAAGGTTGCGTATCCCAGCTCTTTGGCCATCTGAAGGTTTGTGGTGCTATACTTTCCCTGCGGTGGTCTGTAATACGCTGCCAGTTCTTCCCCTGTCACCTCTTTAAAGCGTGCCGCCACATCGTCCATTTCCTTCTGAAAAGCTGCTTTGTCAGAAATTTTAGACATGTCTGGATGATGATATGTATGGTTGCCCACGGTGTGTCCGTCCGTTACCATGCGCTTTACAATCTCTGGGGCTGATTCCAGAAAATGCCCTACAACAAAAAACGTTGCCTGTGCGTTATGTTTTTTCAATGCGTCTAAAATAGGCTCTGTATTCCCATTCTCATACCCGCAGTCAAAGGTCAGATATATCACTTTCTCCTCCCCTTGCCCACAGTAATAGGCATGGTACTCCGCAAGCTCAGCCGCCGTAGCATTGCCTGTAGGCTTCTCTCCGTCCTTGCCGAATCCCAATCCCCAGTCCTCTGTCTCTGACAAGATTTGTCCTGAGGTCTGTCTGGCCTCCGCCCGTGTTTCCGCAGCTTCCCTGCCTAGAAAAAACATGGCTGTAAACAGGGCGAAAGCTGGAATCACCTTCCTCCATTTTATCCTATCTGTCTGCAGTAGTTTCCTGGCCACATCCTTTACATAGATGGTTTTCATTTGCCTCTCTCCTTTTTCACAAGTAGCCATGCGGGAATCTTGGACGCATAACGCCTATCTGAATCCAACACGGCTAATCTAGCTTACTACAATATATGTAGGAGAGGCTTTGTCACATTCTGCACTTTTCCAAAAAACAGCAGCGCCCCAAACATTGTCTACTTGCCAATATAAATTTATAAAAAGTCTTTACTAATTAACCACACCTGCTACTCATTTCCCCAGAAAGTACATTCCAGCATACGACACCAGGCATGATATACCGGCAGCGTCAGCTCCTGTACCAGATAGGTCTCCCGCTCTGGCAATGCCACATACACGTGACACAGCTTCCGAAGTTCACCGCCGTCCTGCCCTCCGATTCCGATACAGTGGAGTCCCACTGCCTTCCCAATCTTTATGGCATTTACCACGTTCAAGGAATTGCCGGAAGTGCTCAGTCCCAGCAGTACATCTCCAGGTCTCCCATATCCAAAGACCTCCTGCGCATATACCATTTCTGGACTGACATCATTGGCATAAGCAGACTCTAATGCCGGATTCACACCCAAGGCAATGGCAGGGAGTGCCCCCTGGATCCTTTCCTCCAGCCTCTCCTCAGGATATCGCCTTCTGCATTCTTTCACGAAATCTTCTGGCAGTTGCCTGTGCAGCTTAAATTCTTTCATCAGCTCTCCCACAATATGCTGTGCATCAGCGCTGCTGCCACCATTGCCACAGGTCAACAGCTTTCCGCCCTGTCGAAAGCTGTTCTCCATTATAGAATAGGCCTCCATTATTTCTTTCTTGCTGTCCTGCAAAACAGGATAGCGCTCAGCCAATTGTGCCCATATGTCTTCAATTGCTCCCATTTTTCTCAGTTCCTTCCTTTTCCCCAAAGTTGTAGGATGCCAGTGCAAGGGCGGCATAATCCCCAATGTGTTCTCCCAGCTGTGCAGGCACTACCACACATGCAGCCGCTGATGCTTCCAATGCCTCCCGCTTCATCACTTGCTCTGCATAAGGCCAAAGCAGATGTCTACACCTCTGGAAAATGCTTCCTATAATAATGATCTCTGGATTCAGAATATCCACTAGCATAGCCAGCCCACGCCCCAATTGCTCACCGCATAGGCGATAGATTTCAATGGCCAACTCATCTCCCCTGTCCGCAGCAATGGCGATGTCCTTGGCATTGAGTTGATCCAGCTCCTCCATTCCACGGCACAGTCCCTGGCTCATACCATTTTCAATCTTTTCCAGGACCTTCATCCGCGCCAGCTGACTGATACCGCTACCGCTACAAAATCCTTCAAAAGAGCCCATCTTGCCATAGCCAACCGGCCCCCATCTATCCAGCCTGACATGACCCACTTCCCCCGCCATGTCGCTGCCTCCGCGATAAAGCCTTCCGTCCAAAATCAAACCAGCGCCAAGCCCTGTCCCAAATGTCAAAAAAATCACATTCTCATAGCCCCGGCCAGCGCCATATTTCCACTCTGCCACAGCACAGGCATTGGCATCATTTTCCAATGCAACAGGAAGGCCAAATTCCTCCTCCAGCATCTGTTTAATGGGAATATTATCCCAGCCAGGCAGATTGGGCGGGCTCATAATGACGCCTCTTTTGCTGTCTAACGGCCCTCCACAGCTGATGCCTATTCCTATGATATCCTCTCTGGCAAGTTCTCTCTCTTCTATTATCCCGCGAATCAATTCTTTCATCTTCTGAATGACTTCTATGGGGCCTCCGATTTTCTTAGTTTCAAAAACATCCTTATGTAATATAAATTTCTCTGTGCTTTCGTCCCCTCTCGAATCTCCCAGCAAAACAGCACTTTTGGTCCCGCCAATGTCTATCCCTATACTATACTTCATATCGCTTTCCTTTCTCATCTTTAAATGGTATATAGTTTTTCGGTACCCATTTTTTAGTGCTTTTCAAAATGATAATACCATTTTTCCTTCAGTAAATCAATAGAATTTACTAATTTTCAGAAGTTTTTATTATGTTAATTCTTTCTGTTTTTTAAAACATTTTTTCATGTATAGTAGATTATCAATATATCGTTTTTTAGTAATATAGTTTCACTTTTTGGTGTATTTATGTTGATTTTTTTGATTATTTATGTATAATAGAAAGAAAAGAGGAGCAATTTGAATGTCTCCGCCAGAGAAAGGACGAACATCTATGCCGACATTACACGGAACCAATCTTACAAACGTAAAAGAAAAAAATCGTGCATTAGCTCTACGCCTTATCAGCACAGGCCAGTCCGTCTCGCGGGCGAACCTCGCCAGAAGTATGCATCTGACGAAAACTACCCTTGGCAATATCGTGTCTGATCTGATTGCCAATGATGTCATCAGGGAGTATACCTACTCTTCCACCGAAGCGGATTCTTCCCTTGGCAGAAAGCCTATTATCCTGGACCTGTCCCCCAATTCGCCACTTATCATGGGAATGTTGATTAAGAGGAATTTGCTCAGCGGTATACTAGCTGACTTAAAAGGTCGAATCATAGCCCAGAGGGACTGCAGATACGATTCCCTGGACCAGGACACCTTAATTGAAACGCTTGTACAGCTTTATACGCAGCTGCGCAAAGGACAGAACAGAAAAATCGTGGCCATCGGTATCTCCACCCTAGGTCCTGTGGACACAAAAGCCCAAAAGCTTACCACACCGGTAGATTTCTGGGGCATACATAATCTGGCACTTTCAGACATTATACGCGAGCGCACAGGATTGCCCACCTACATTATCCACGACAGCAATGCTGGTGCATTGGCAGAGAAAATTTACGGTTTCCATGCCCATTCTGACAATCTCCTTTATCTACATATCATGAATGGCATCGGTGCCGGATATATCTTCCAGGGAAATGTGTACGATGGGGATTTCGGGCAAAGTGGAGAGCTAGGCCATACCTCCATCAATTTCGCTGGCCCCTCCTGCAATTGCGGCAATCGCGGCTGTCTGGAGCTCTATGCCAATATTGAGAACATGAATCGCCATATCAAGGAACTGCGAGCCATTTACAAAGGGCCTACTCTTTTGCCCAAGGATCAGGAATTCTACAGCTGGAGTGATATTATAACCGCTGCTGCCGCCATGGATTTTCTGGCCATGGCAGCATTGGACGAATTCTGCGGTTATCTGTCCTATGCAGTGCGCAATACCATTCATCTGTTGGATGTAAGTCATATCATCTTAGGATATGACTCTCCTGTGGAAACCACTGTGGTGGAAGACACCCTGACTACGAAGTTGAACAGTGGCCCCATGTCAAACACAGGACATGTCATCGAAATCGTCAAATCTTCCTTTGGCGGGCAGGCGCCTCTCATTGGCTCCATCGCTTTAGTGACAGACAAGATTTTCAACGGTGAACTAAATATTTTCGAATTTTAACCAACTCACTGTGCCGGAACTACATTGACAAAGCTGGTGACCACGTAGAGTACCTGTCCATTGTACTCTACTCTGGACCAGCCAAAGTCTGCACTGTAGCCAGTGCGGTGGGCCTTCTCTCCATTGTTTAGCTGGCAGCTAACTGTGGCATCCCCCTGCACTGTGCTAGGCTCCGTCCTCAGGTTTACATATTCCTTTGGGGTAATCCAGTCATCACAGTTCTCAAAGATAATAACGCTGCCTCCAGCAGTGGTGACTCGGTTGGGATCTACAGGGACCACTGGAGTTTTATAATTCAAATCTGTGGTCAGATACTGGCTTACCGCATATAGTGTCTGACCATTATAGTCAATCTTTGACCAGCCTGTGTCATTGTTGATGCCGATTCTGGCAAGAGATTCCCCATTTTGAATCTTTACCACAATGTTTTCCGCATCAGCCGTAGTGGGCGCTGAGCGCAGGTTGACCGCATCCTTAGGCGTCACTGTCTCCTGCACAGCAGTAAAGGTCATTCCTGCCTTGCCAGGTTCCGGCTGCGCTGCTTCTCCTGGCTGGCTCGTAGGTTGCGGGGTAGCTGTAGGGGCCTCTGTAGGATCTGGCTTCTCAGAAATCTGAGGATCCGAAGACGCCATCTTATCATCATCAATCTCCCCGTCAGAAGAAGTTTCTGGCTCTGTGGACACCTTCGGCTCTGGAGTCGGCGCAGATTCTTCTCCAGCCCCTGATGCTCCATCTGGTTTGTTCTCTGTCTCAGATGGCGAAGTCAACTCTGTAGTCTCTTGTTGATTCGAGGTATCTTCCGAGGCTTCTATGGTTCCCGCTAAATCGCCCTGATTTTTTTCCTCTTCCTTGTCCAAATGCGTAAAATGCCAAAGAGCTGCACAAATCAGCGCTGCCAGCACTGTCAGTCCCATAAAAATCAATGCTTTGGCCCACACTGGCAAAGGTGCCAGTTCTTCCTCCTCACCTGCTCTTTGGTTTTTCTGTCGCAGTTGTATTTCATGAGAATCCGAATCCACATTCCCAAACTCAGAATCTGTCTTTTCACTGCTGTCCTTTCTGGGTTTTATCGCCTTTTCTTCCCCATCATCCCAGTCCCTTAATTTCATAACGAAGCTCCATTCCACTGCCCTTTATGGGCAGTATCAATCTGTCCCTCACGCTTAAATATTGAAGATCTGTCTCAGCTGTGCATCCAGGTCCCTCAGTGCACTCTCGTCTATCTGTATAAATCCCAACGCATCCCTGACAAGCATTCTGCTCACTGTCTTCTTCATTTCAGGTGACATTTCTCCCATTTGAAGCACAGGATTCTCTGATGTCCCACTCTTCTTCATAGCAGCTTGCAAAATTTCTGCGCCTTTTGGATTTGACAGAACCCGCCCCATGGTACAGTCAACAGAAAGACATCGCTCATCGTCTGCGGAAAGATGTGCCTTTACCACTGGTTCTAAAAGCTCCTCCTGCTGGTCATCAAATTCCCCCAGCACTTCCCGCAGCCAGCCGATAGAATCTGGCACCCAATTTCCCACCCTTGGGCTGATATGAGCAGCACGGGCCAGCACACTTGTATCGCAGGTGCTGACTCCATGGGGACCATGGGAATAAATATGGCTCTCAAAGCTAATGTCATGCTCTGTCAATGCCTCCATAAATTTTATAGCATTCATCACAGATACTATATTGTCATTCCTTGTGTGAAACAAAAAGCACGGAGGTGTTTGTCCATCCACTTCGCAGATGGTGTCAGGTGCTGTAGGGGAACAACCTTTTACATCCTCTCCTACCACTGCATAGCAAAGAATCGCAGCTGCTGGCCGATTCTTTGCCATAGTAGCTGCCGCTGCCGCCAGATGACCCCCAGCCGAGAAACCAATTACAGCAATTTTGTCCCCAAAGATATGCCATTCCTGCTCTTTTGCCTTTAAGAATTCCACAGCCTGCTCATAATCCTGTAATGGGTTGGGCCAATCGGCATGAGCAGTCACCGAATAGCGTAGAATCGCTACATGATAGCCAGCCTTTAAGTAAGGCATCGCCACAGGATCCGCCTCTCTGTCCGAACAAAACTGATAGCCCCCTCCTGGCAATATCAGCACCAAAGGGCGCTTTGTAATCATATGAAACTCTCCGCCCACCTCCAATAGATAGACCGTCAGGGAGACATTCCTTTCTTTATTTAGTATAACCACTTCTTTGTTCATGCAACCTCCTCCTTCTATTTTTTCATTATTTTATTTCCTATTCTATCATTCTGTTTCCAGTATTTCAATATCGCCTTAAGCCAATTTTCTGTGTTCTGGCAGGTTTTCACGTATTTCAGCCATTTGTATTCGGCCTGGAGGTGCGGCCAAAGCAGAGCTCACCAATAGGATTTTCATAGTTGAAACCTATCGAAGTTCATGATAAAATTTTTATAAACACAGGCAATTTACTCTACTATAAGGGGAAGCGCAAAAATGAATACCCAATCAAAAAACATACTAAGAAAATCTGCCGGCTGTTTGTTTACAGCGGGACTTGCCGTCTGTCTGGGTTCGGGTCTGAATATCATTAATTTGGAGTGCATAAGGCTTTTGTCGGACAGTGTCTTAACAAAAAATACAGGAAGAATATGGAACATATTTGCGGTATTTTCCGTGAGCATAGTGATATCGGCGCTGCTCCTCTGCGTTGAAAACAGCAAAGCTTTGACAGTACAGCAGAGACTGATAGAATCGCTGGAGCAAAATGCCATAGACGTCTGGCTCGGCTCAAATTACAGAAACAAGGAAAACACCGAGAAAATGCTGCCCATTATACGGAATGATATTTCTACCTATTCGGAGCAGCTTTCAGGATTGATACTGAAAATGACAGGAACTGCTGTTTCCGTGGTTTTGACCAGTATCTATGTGATCCTGATTGAGCCCTGGCTTTGGGCTCTGACCCTTTTCCTGTCTCTGGCGGCCATTTCAATCAGCGCCTACAGAGGGCGGAAGCTGCCGGAGCAGAATGAGAAGCTTTATTTTCATATGGGTGCCATTTATAACCACAATGCGGAGCTGGTGCGAAATCGCGAGGCTGCCTATGTTCTCAACGTAGAAAGGGTTGTGAAACCCTATCGAAAAGAGATTGCGGACTACAAAATCGACCAGGGAAAAATTTTAGGCACAATGACAATGCAGAGAATTTTAGGCTCGGCAAACACCATTCTGAATACCTGCGTCATACTGATCATCGGGGGATATGGGGTTTCCAGGGGCAGCATTGCAATCAGCGATTTCATTGTGCTTTTGGCAGCCGTGGGATTCTTGACCAATACCCTGTATCAGATTCCCGCCTGTATTTCAGATTATCAGCAGCTTAAGGGTATGGACAGCAGAATACATTTTTTGCTGACCCCACAGGTGGGCGCCCACGATGGATCTGAGGATATAGACAAAATCTCTTTCCTTTCAACACAAAATTTGAGTTTTGCCTACGAAGATGAAGCGGGGCATTCCAGGAAAAGAATCTCTTTGAAAACTTAAATATAGACTTAACATCAGGCGAATGCTTACTTCTAAGGGGAGCGTCAGGCTGCGGTAAATCCACTCTG
>CANRZC010000064.1 GCA_947644185.1 uncultured Acetatifactor sp. | reverse complement strand
CCTTATTCTAAAATGACAGGCACCTTCCAGTTTGATGACTCTGTAGTGGGAGATGCCTTTAAGAGAGGAGGACATAGAGCTACTTGTGAAGTCTATTCGTTGTTTTACTTAAAACCGCTGGAGAATCTCTCTACCATGGAGGCGCAGCATGCTACCGCAGATTATAAGAGGGTGTTGGAGATAGGCCTTGCAGGTATTATCCAAAGAATTGATAAATCCATGGAAGGACACTCCGAGAAGGAAGAAGTGGCATTTTTGACAGGCCTGAAAAAGGTGGCCCAGACCTTGATTGCCTGGGCACGGAAATGCTCTGAGAGAACCCGGGCGTTTTCCAGGACCGTGGAGGATGAAACCATGCGCAAGAACCTGGAAAGACTCTCTCTGGCACTTCTGCGGGTACCGGAGCATGCACCTGCCAGCTTTTATGAGGCAGTTCTCAGCATTTATGTGTGCTTCAGTGCCAACGAGGACAGCCTGGGACCTCTGGACCGTTACCTGAACAATTTCTATGAGAAGGATATCAGGGAGGGGATTCTGACAAGGGAGGAGGCAAAAGAATACCTTCAGGAGCTGTTTTTGATGATACAGGCCAAGACACCGAGAGAGAACCCCTATTTTACCAGAGGAGGACAGTCACATTTTTGTGTGGGCGGTTATCTGGAGAATGGGGAGGACGGATGCAGGGATATTGCGCGGCTGATCGTGGAAAGCCTTACAGAGCTGCCCATCTATATTCCCCAGGTTACTTTCCGATGGACAGAGAAAACCTCCCATGAGGACTTTAAATTCATGATGGACCGGGAGCGAAAGGATCCCCACAAGAGAATCGCCTTTGCCAACGATGACAAACGGATCCGATGTTTTACGGAAAATTGCCATATTCCTTTTAAGAGAGCGGTGAATTTTACTCTTACAGGCTGTAATGAGCCTGCTTTTGCAGGAGCCATTACAGGGAGCAATTCCAAGGGCAATATTCTGCACTCCATGGAGACAGTGTTCCACAGAAAGTGGGAAGAAATTATTGGCTGCGGAAGCTTTGAAGCATTTTACGAAATCTATGAGCGGGAGATGTTCGCGGATTTTGATATTATCTATGATTACGACGATAAATACAATCTGGAGAGAGCGAAAGATGTGAACTATATCTCAAGCCTGTTCTTTAACGGCTGTATCGAAAAGGCGAAAAGTCTCACCCAGGGAGGGTGTGATGTGGTAGTGGCTTCCCTGATGATGCTGGGCATCACCAATGTGATCGATTCCCTGATTGTGGTAAAGCAGTTTGTCTATGAGGAAAGACTGGTTTCCATGGAAGAGCTGGTGGCAGCAGTGCAGGAGAATTGGGAGGGGCATGAGGATCTGCGGGCGGTCATTCTGAAAAGAGGACAATTTTTCGGCAATGATGATGCTCTCTCAAACAGTGTGGCCAGGAGGCTTTATGACAGTATTTACAAATATTTAAAAGGGAAGACCAATGTATTCGGATACCCCATTGTGCTGGGCGATATCCTGGGCTACAACGAGCATCACAAATGGTTCGGGGCGCAGACCAGAGCTACACCAGACGGCAGATTTGACGGGGATCGGCTAAAGTTCGGTATTTGCCAAAGCGATGGACGGGATCGGAGCGGCCTGACTGCTCTGTTAAACTCCGTGGCTAGGGTAGATACCCATGCCATCGCCTGCGGGAGCACGGCCACGAATATCTCCCTGGATGAGCAGATGGTACAAAATGATGACAGCTTTGAAAAACTGGTGTGCCTGTTTGAGACCTATTTCAGAAACGGAGGAGCCCATTTCCAACTCACCTACGTGTCCAGACAGGAATTGCTGGAGGCAAAGGAAAAGCCAGAAGAGCACTGCGGTCTCCGTGTCCGTGTCACAGGTTTTTCAGAATATTTCTCAAGGCTGCAGGAGAGCGTGCAGGATGACATTATCGAGAGAACATCTCACCAGGGGAACTGATGAGAGCTTAGCCTGGAAAGGTGTGGAGAATGGGGAAAGCTAAGAGGATTTGTGGGACGCTATTTGATATACAGCGGGGTTCTACAGTGGACGGACCAGGAATTCGAACAACGGTATTTCTGAAAGGCTGCAACTTGCGGTGCAGGTGGTGTCACAACCCAGAGAGCCAGACCTTCTGGCCTCAACTAATGTTTTACAGAAATAAGTGTACCGGGTGTGGCAAATGCAAGGAGATCTGTCCTCACCAATTGGAAAGCTGTACTCTGTGCGGAAGGTGTGAGTGGTTCTGCCCCCATGATGCCAGAAAGCTTTGCGGCAGAGAGTACACAGTGGAAGAGGTGTTGGAACAGGTGGTAAGGGATAAGGCTTTCTACGAAAATTCTGGCGGAGGGGTGACCTTTTCTGGCGGAGAATGCATGCTGCAGATGGACTTTCTGACAGAAATAGCAAAAAGGTGCACAGAAGCTGGGATTCACACGGCTGTGGATACCGCTGGCAATGTGCCCTGGGAGAGCTTTGAAAGGATCATGCCTTATACGGATTTGTTCCTCTATGATATGAAATGTTTTTCAGAAGAACTGCACAGGGAGCATACGGGGGCTTCCAACAAGCTGATTTTGGCAAACCTGAAAAAGTTATCCGGTGAAGCCGATATTCTTGTGAGAATCCCCATTATCCCCTCGGTGAATGATGGGGAGGAAGAATTGACAAAGATGTCAGATTACCTGAGAACGCTGGATATACCGCCCAAAGTGGAGCTGTTGCCCTACCACCGGCTGGGGGAAGGCAAGTACCATGCTCTGGGTATGAAATGCACGAAATACCCGGTGCCGGATAAGGAAAAAATGCGGGAATGCTGGAAGCTTTTCGATATTGTCAGACGTGATGATTGAAGCCTTCGGACAGAGAATATGGCAGAATGTTATGTGTCAAAAAATATAAAAAAGGCAATATGTATATTCTGATTTTTTCAGGAAAATGTATAATTGTAAGGTGTAAAAACTAATTAAAACAGGAGGAACTCGATATGAAGAAAAGAAGCATTTTTAACAAACTGTGGTCATTGCTGTTATGTATGACAATGCTCGCAACTTTTGTGATGGGCTGTGGATCTTCAGAGCCACAGGAGCCTGGCAGTAGCGAGGAAGCTGTGGAGGAGAAAACAGAGGAAAGCAGTGAGGAGAAAACGGAAGTGAAGATTGCGGTTGATACCTCCGGATATCAGGTGAATGAGTCTCTGAATCTGGACGAAGAAGTCACTCTGTCCATTTATGGCCCGGCTTTATTCGCCTCAGGAGCAGAGGGACATGACGATGTCTCAACCGGTCTTTTTAGACCTGGTTATAATGAACTTGCGGCTCGCTGGAATGAGCTGTATCCCAACTGTGCTCTGGAGATTGAGGACATCCCCTGGGATAGCTATACCAGTGCCATCCAGACGGCAGCTTTGGGCGGTGGGGTAGATATTATGGTACATGGGCATATTGACGGACTGGCAGAGGATTTGAAGCCTTATCTGGAGGCGGAGCCGGAATTTACGGAGCAGCTGTTTACACATACCACGGTAAAACCGGCAACCACCAACAATGATGATGAGACTCCTATCCTAGGTCTGGCCATGGTACTTGGGCCGGAGGTGGTATGGGTTGACACAGAGATTTTTGAGCATTACGGTGTTGCGCTGCCGGAAGATGATTGGACATACTATGACTTGATCGAGCTGGCGAAGCAGCTGACAGGCACAGATCCTGTCACCGGAGAACAGACCTATGGCGTTCAGTATTACAGCCCCAGCGGAGCCAATCTGCAGTTCAACTATACCCAGGCTGCACTTGCCTGCGGAGCCAAAGTATTTGAGCTGGGTGAGACCATAGCAGATGCCAAGGTGAATTTTGCCACCCAGGAAAGCGTGGAAGCTTTTGAAATCATAAAGGCTATGGCAGACTGCGCAAGTCCTGACACCATTGAGGGTGTGGATATAAGCACTGATACCGATGGCAATAACAACTGGGCTATGATGTTTGCCACAAATATCATTTATAATGCTGTTCTGATCAAGGACAATGATCTTGCGGATCGCTATGTTATGATGAATACCCCGCTCTGCCATGAGGGAGAGAATAAAGGAATTCCCACACCATGGGCAGGCGAGACTACCCTGGCTATCTACAAAGATTCCCCGAAAAAGGATTGGGCATGGGAATTCATCAAGTTCATGCTCACAGATGACGTGGCAATTTCCTGGCTGGCAAGCTCCAATCTGATGATTCCCAACAATAAGAATGGTGTTGCGGCTATGAGCTCTATTCTGTCTGAGGAACAGATGGCGGTATGCCAGTATGCCCTGGATACCATTCCTCCCACTTACAATAATAGTTGGAACTACGTAAGGAATGGTCAGATAGCGAATATCAACGGAACCGCTATGGTGACCGCAGTGGACAATGTGGTGAAGGGCGTTATGACGCCGCAAGAGGCGGCTGATTTCTTGCAGCAGTCTGCCCAGGAGGCTATGAAATCACAATAGTAAACTGGATGATGGAATAGTTGCATAAAAATTGAAGCTGAAAGAGGCAGAAGTCCGGAGAAGGCACGACGGGGATGTCTTCTCCGGGCTTATTATTGTTTATGAAATGTGGAAGGGGACAGAATGAGAATAAAAGTGAAAAAGAAGGATATTAAGAGAAATTTAACTTGGTATACCTTTATTATAATACCCATCATTACCTTGGCGGTGTTGACCTACAAGCCACTTATGACATCTATTTATTATTCTTTTACTAATATGAAGACCTATGGAATGGATTATGAGATAGTGGGCTGGGAAAACTACAAGAATTTGATGTCTAACAGCATGTTTTTAGGAGCACTGAAAAATACAATCCTTCTGGCTGTCTATGGACTTCTGACGATACCTCTGGGCTTCCTTTTGGCCAATGCCATCAACGGTCTGGGCCGTACAAAGCTACAGGGCTTCTTCCGGGTGACATTTTATATGCCAAACATCATCACCGGTGTCAGTGTGGTCCTGGTGTTCCAGTATGTACTTAAGCGGAATGGAGGCCTTCTGAATGAGTTTCTGTCCCTGCTCACCGGGCAGGATGTGGCTATTGGGTGGCTGTCCGATTACCGCTATTCCCACATCGGTGCCACAATCCTGCATATCTGGATGAGCCTGGGCTATGCCATGCTGATCAATCTGGCAAATCTGCAGTCGATTCCAACGGAAATCTATGAGGCGGCGGCCATCGATGGCGCCTCTCCCCTCAAGAAGATGCGGTATATTACCATTCCGCAGATGAAATTCTGCTTTGCCTTCCTGCTGATTACCAGTATGATCGGAGGCCTGTCACGCTTTACCGATTTATATATTCTCAGTGGCAACACCCCTGCAGGTAAGCCGAACGGAACCTTGATGACCATGCTGATGTACATTTATCAGTATAGCTTTGAGACACCTCGGTATGGTATTTCCTCGGCAGGTGCCATGGTGTTGTTTGTCATCGTCATGGCCTTTACGATCTTGAATCTGAAAATGTCTGGTTTTCTGAAGGAGAGTGATTAGGATGAAGAAGAGAATTAACTACAGAAACAGAGGGAAAATTATTACAAGTATTATTTTAATGGTGCTGCTGTTTATCCTGTTGGTTCCACTGTGGTGGGCCATTACCCTCTCTTTTGACGGGAATGCCATTACAAGTCTGCCGGACTTTGCCTGGTGGCCGAAGAATTTTTCCTTAAAGAACTATGAGTATGCTTTCCAGCGGATTCAACTGCTCAGATACTACAGGAATACCATTTTTGTCGCGGTGGTCAATACAGTGATTTCTGTGTTCTTCGCCCTGGTGGCAGGTTATGCGTTTGCCAAGGGACGCTTTTTTGGCAAGAAATTTTGGTACTTCTACATGCTGGCTGTGATGATGATTCCCTTTGAGACACGTATGATACCACTGTATTTACAGTACAGTGATTGGGGTATGATTGACACCTACTGGCCTTTGGTTCTGGGGAATTTTGCCTATGTGTATGGAATCTTTTTTGCCAGAACCAATATCGCTGCCCTTCCGGACTCGCTGAGAGAAGCCGGTAAGATTGACGGTATGGGAGAGTGGGGTTGCTTTTTCAAAATCATATTACCTCTGAGCAAGCCGGTGATAGCTGCTCTTTCCATTCTGCAGATCATCGGGCAGTGGAACAGTTATCTTTGGCCCTTAATCGTGATTCGTTCTTCGGAGAAGCATTTGATTTCCGTAGGGGTATCCCTGTTCAACGCATCGGAGACTGCACGTCTGTACGGCCCCCGTTTTTCGGTAGCGGTGCTCAGTGCCATCCCGCTTATTATTGTATTTCTATTTCTGCAAAAGTATATCGTAGAGAGCGTGGCAGTGTCAGGTATTAAACAGTAGTGACATCTTGCAGAAATTAGGCAGAAAGGAAACAGGAGGAGAGAGATGGGGCTCTATAAGGAACAAATTCACGCATATGTACAATGCCATAGGAGAGAGATTGTGGCGGAACTGAAGGAACTGCTGGCCATTTCTTCTGTCAGAGGGGAAGCCACCGTAGGAGCACCCTTTGGTCCGGGGCCAGCCGCAGCCCTGGAATACTGCAGACAGCTTTATACAAAACATGGTTATGCCACGGATTTGGATGCGGAGGGAGGATATCTGCTCTCTTATTACAACAGTGACGTCATAGGCCATGGGGACATCCAGGCTGACAGAAATAGCTTACACAGGAAAAGGATAGGTCTTTTTGCACATGTGGATACAGTGGAGCCTGGGAGGGATTGGATTTATACGGAGCCATTTATCCCTCTGGAAAAAGATGGTTTTCTTATTTGCAGAGGGGCTGTGGACAATAAGGCAGCAGTGATCATGTCCCTTTACTGTGCAAGAGTCCTGCGGGAATTGGCACTTCCTTTTTCAAGCCGCCTGGTGATGTTTGCCGGAGGCAATGAGGAGACGGGGATGCAGGATATCAGGAATTATACGGCAAGACACATACCTCCCGCCTTTTCGCTGGTATGTGATACGGGATTTCCTTTTTACAGAGGGGATAAAGGGCGGATAGTTGTCCGAGTAAGCTCTGATAGAGCCTTTCGTGGGATCAGAGATTTCAGTGGCGGGAAGTCTGTGAATGTTATCCTGGGAGAGGGGCAGGTACGCCTAGATTACGATGAAGCATTATATGGGGCCTTGAAATCTAAGGAGACAGAACGCGTCAAGGTGTTTGTCAAGACGCAGGAAATTGTTGTTACTGCGAAAGGAATTTCCGGTCACGGCGCAGTGCCGAAGGGCTCGCTGAACGCAGGGTATCTGGCGGCACAATTTCTGGCTGAATGTGAACTTATCTGTGACAGGGACCGAAGGATACTTGCCCTTGCGGCAGAGCTGTTAAAGCATTATTATGGTGAGCCGTTCTCTATCGAAAATACGGATCCTGATTTTGGCCCGCTCACCTGTACCAATGGTATTATCAAAACGGTGGATGGGAAACTGGAATTGACTTTCGATATTCGCTTTGGCAAGGCGATCCGCGAAGACATGATTATAGATGCCTGCAGGGAATGGTCACAGAAAACGGGCTGGGAGGTGCAGGCAGAGCTGAAATCCAGGCCATGGATATTGGACAGAGAAAACCCGTATGTTAAGGCGCTGCTTGGGGTATATCGGGAGTTTACCGGTGAGGCGAATGCAGAGCCACATGTAAATGCAGGAATGACCTATGCTGGGTATCTTCCCTGTGCTGTTGAGACAGGACCTCAGCTTTGGAAGAGGATTCCTTTTCCTATGCCTGCGGGGCACGGCGGTGCTCACCAGCCTGACGAATGTGTCAGTGTGGATGGACTTTTAGAAGCCATAGAGCTTACGGTGGAGATGCTTTTGGAATGTGATAAGGTGCCACCAAGTGTTTGAGGGGAGGAGAAACAGATTTATGAAATTACTTTTTTGTAGCGATATTTCTTTTAGGGACAGCATCATTGATGCAGATAAGGCCAGGGAGATTTTGTCAGAGGTGAAGCCACTGTGCCAGGATGCGGATTTTAGAATTGCCAATTGTGAAACCGTGCTGGCTGTCAAAGAAGCTTGTGAGCCTATTGAAAAGAGCGGTCCCAATCTCATATCTGATCCAGCCAACATTTCCTTTTTTGAAGAGCTGCAGACGGATGTTGCGGTGCTGGCCAACAATCACGCTGGAGATTACGGTGATAAGGGACTGGGGGATACCATAAAGCTTTTGGCCGATCATAACATCAGACATGTAGGTGCCGGTGAGAATCTCACAGAAGCCTATGCAGCTTGTGTTTTAGAAAAGGACGGTGTCAAAATCTCTCTGCTGGCGGTGTGCGAGAACGAATTCGGTATTGCCACGCAGGAGCGCCCCGGAACGGCAGGGTTTAGAATCGGGCTTTTACACAATCGTATTATAGAAGAAAAACAGAAATCAGATGGGGTGATTATTATATTCCATGGCGGAAATGAGTTTAATCCTATGCCCTCACCCAGGGTAAAGGAAAGGTATCGTATGCTGTGTGATATCGGTGCAGACGCAGTGATTGCCATGCATACCCACTGTCCCCAGGGGTATGAAATCTATAAAGGGAAACCCATTGTATACAGCATGGGCAACTTCTATTTCCCCAGCAGGGAACAGAGACCCGCAAATAATTACTGGTATTACGGCTATATGAGTCTGCTTACCATTGAGAAGAAAAATGTTTCTCTGGAAATTATGCCCTACAGGTTCCATCAGGACGCCACAGCGATAAGCGTTTTTAAAGGAGCGGAAAAGCAGAAGATGCTGGCGTATATCGGCAGACTTTCCGAATATATCAAGGATGACTCTCTGGTGCGTAATTATTTCACTGGATGGGCCTATCTGCATCCCTGGAGCCCCAGGCAGATTATCACCATCAGAGATCGGGAGGAGGCGCAGATATCCTACGCCGGACAGTATAATCTGGTATCCTGTGAGGCCCACAATGAGCAGATGATTGAGGCTTACCGAATGATGTTTGCCCGGGAACTGGACAAGGGACAGGAGTGGGCGGAAAAGGTGAGCAAATTGCAGGAAATGCCAGTGTGAAGAACCGTTTTTATAACAGCCGCAAAAGTTTTTTCCCACATCAACATGATCTTGCGGGAAATTTTTGAGGGCGTTGGTTAGCTTCTCCTGTTTATGCTGGAAAATAGCTAACTCTTTTCGCCCCCATATTTTATTTGGCAATTCTCCGAAGACTGTGCTATACTTTTAGAGTAACCGGATTCTTTGGTTTACCCAAAAATATTGGAAGGGAGCTATTACAGAATGCACAGACTGAAACTATATAAACTTGGCCCCATCGACCAATGTGAACTGGAATGTGTCCCTTTTATGACATTGACAGGATTTCAGGCATCCGGGAAGAGTACCGTCGCAAAAGCCATCTATTATTTCAGAACCATAAAAGATGACATAGTGGAGCTTGCCAAAAAGAGATGCCTCAGAAAAATGCCTGGTGGTTCCATTTCGGAGCCTGTGGCCAACGATGCACTACCCCCGATTGGATTAAAGAAAGAGTTAGAGGATTATCTGCGGGAGAAATTCCTGAATATATTTGGTTCTTCCTGGGGGATGTCCAACGAAATGTGTATGGAGTATTATTTTACAGATACCTGTTTCGTGACAGTTTCCCTCAAAAATGACCAAAAACATCCCACTCCTAACTATATCTGGCTGACCTTCAGTTATGAGCTTAAAAGCTTTCTGGATAGAAATGATAATCGTTTTTCCATTACACCTTTAGTACTGCCTTTTGTTCTCGCTTATTTTTTTGCGAAAATGGTTTCTCCC
>CANRZC010000063.1 GCA_947644185.1 uncultured Acetatifactor sp. | reverse complement strand
GTCCTCCGTCAGAGTATACGAGCTGCTGGGTGCAGAAGTTTATCTGTACTTTGATTTGGAAGAGTTCCCGATTACTGCAAGGGTAGCTCCTAATACTACATCCAGACCTGGCGACAAGATTAAGTTCGCGTTCGACATCGAGAAGATTCATGTATTCGATAAGGAGACCGAGCAGATTATCACGAACTAGTATGAGAAACATAAGGGGGTGTCGGCAACGGCACCCTTTTTTTCTTAAAAAAAGAATATAAGCCTGATTGGTGCGACCGCTAAAGGGGCAGATGGGAGATAAAATGATTTCAAGTCAGACAATTCAGACCAGTATAGACGAACTGAAGGCTATCACAAAAGTAGATTTATGTGTCTATGATTTATCGGGCACACCGGTTGCCTCCACGACCACACAACTTGACATAACAGCAGATCTGATCAGCGGATTCGCATATTCCCCTGCAGACAGCCAGGTAATTGGTGTCCATCATTTGCTGAAGATTATGGATGAAGGAGAGCTTCTGTATATTTTAGTGGCAAAGGGTTCCAGCGAGGATATCTATATGATAGGCAAGATTGCGGTTTGTCAGCTACAAAACCTGATCATTGCCTACAAGGAGAGATTTGACAGGAACAATTTCTTCCAGAATCTTTTGCTGGACAATTTGCTGTTGGTGGATATCTATAACAGAGCGAAAAAGCTTCATGTGGAGGTGGCAGTGCCCAGAGCAGTGTTCCTGGTGGAGACCAGGCTGGAGAAAGACGGCGTTGTCATGGAACTTTTGAAGGGGATGTTTTCCAGCCATGCAGGAGATTATATTACAGCAGTGGACGAGAGAAGCATTATCCTGATCAAGGCCTTGGAGCCGGATTATACAAACGACACATTGTTAGAGATTGCAGATGTGATTGTGGGCATGATGAATGCAGAGGCTATGCTGAATGTAAAGGTAGCCATTGGCACAGTGGTTCAGGAGCTGAAGGATGTGTCAAAGTCCTACAAGGAAGCAAAGATGGCATTGGATGTGGGCAAAATATTCTATGCGGAGAAGAATGTAGTAGCATATAATACTTTGGGAATCGGACGCTTGATTTATCAGTTGCCGGTGAATCTGTGCAGGATTTTTATCGATGAGATTTTCGGAGATAATGTGCCCTATGATCTGGATGATGAGACCCTTACTACTATCAACAAATTCTTTGAGAACAACCTGAATGTATCAGAGACCTCCAGGCAGCTGTTTGTGCACCGGAATACACTTGTTTACCGCATTGAGAAGCTACAGAAGAGCATGGGACTGGATTTGCGTAATTTTGATGATGCCTTGACATTTAAAATTGCACTGATGGTGGTAAATTATATGAAATACCTGGACAGTATTGATTATTGACAATTGAAATACTTTGGATTTGTCCAACAAGGAATAAGTGAGACAACCCCCTGAATATATTAGATGGAAGAGATCATCAATAGATTCAGGGGGATTTTTTATGTTATATGAGAAGAAAGTCAAATACTTAGATTACCTGGAAAAGGGAGTGCGTGTCAAAGGAGGAGGCTTTGTAAAACTGGAAGTACGGGATGGAAAGCTACAGGTGGAGCTGTCCATAGCCGGTCTACACCACACAGATACCTTTACAAGAGAACTGCTACTGTGCAGCAGGGACCGGGAGGGAAGCGTTGGGAAAATAGAGATTGTATCCGGCAGAGGTCAATACAGGCAAAAGTGGCAGAGGCTAGAGAATATTGGTGGTACGGGGATTGATTATGGGGAGCTTTGCGGAGTCCGTATTTCGTTAGGGGCAGGCAGGGAAATCTCTGGCAGGTGGGAAGAAGCCAGACTAGGGGAGAAGAAAGTGTCTGCTGGCAATAAAACTGTAGACAAAATGGTAGCAGATGGGGAAATGGAGGATGGGAAGAGTCTGGCTGTAGGGAAGACCGCTGCCAATGGGAAGAGGGCAGCCATGGAGGAGGAAGCAGGCATAGCGGCGGAACATGCAGGAGCAGAGCAGGCAGTGGCAGAAACTGTAGCAGAGACAGCAGCCTGGCAGGAAAATGGGATATATCATTTGGAGGAGGATATTCGGGGACAGGAGACTGTCCAGAAGGATACAAAAGATGGAATTCCAGAGAAGGAGATTGCCAGGAGGGATGAAGCGGCCATGAAAGAAGTTTGGCCAGCAAAAGCGCTATCAGGGGAGAACTTTGTAGATGTGATAGTTACATCGAGAAATCAGCGGGAGCAGAGAAAAGACTCCAGGGAGGAAGTGCATAGCGCAGACAACCCCAAGGAAGAAAGGCCCTTTGGAGATAGCAAAGCTGAATTGCAGGAAAGCAGCATGGAGGTGAGGGAGGAGCAGGCAGGAGGAAGGAGCAGGACTATGGCAGATAGTGGGAAGCTTGAATGGAGGTCCGAGAAAGCGAGCAGGGTGTATAAAGACATAAAGAGTGACAGACACCAGAGCGGAAGCAATAGCCAGGAGCCTGCAGAGAAGAAGCCGGATGAGCCGGAGAGAAAGTCCATGCCAGCGAAGCCCATGGAGGATAAATGGGCTCAGCTCTGGGCTATCTACCCTCACATTCGCCCGTTCCAGGATGCAAGAGAGTATCTTTCCATCCGCCCTTCGGATTTTGTGCTGTTTCCAGAGCCCTCTTACAAAGCTGTGAACAATAGCTTTCTGCTTCATGGTTATTACAACTATCATCATCTGCTTTTGGCCAGGGTGGAACGGAGGGGAGAATATTTCTATTATATAGGGGTGCCGGGGAATTTTTACGAAAGAGAAAAGCAGGTGGCTATTATGTTTGGCTTTGAGAGCTTTGAGTGCGCTGAAGAACCTGCCCAGGCTGGAGACTTTGGGTACTACATGATGCGGACTCAGATTTGAGGTGAAAGTCCCTCTCCGTCAAAGGCCGGAATAAAGCTTTCCGCAGCTGTGCCTCCTTCCTGGATATAGCCCTTTTCAATGCCAATTTTGGCAGCAAAATCCAGCACTCGCCTGTATTCCTCCTGTGTCACTGGGCGGGATAATGGGGAATGGGCAAAGCTTTCGTGCTGCTGCAAACGGGCCATTGGCGTATACTGATTCATGATACTGACATATATGTCATTTCCGTAGGTGTCATGGAGATATCGCAGTATCCGCTTTGCCTCTCCCACTTGGCCGGGTAGCAGCAGATGGCGTACAATAACACCCTTACCCATTAACTGGCTGTCCGGGCACAGGACAGGCTTGCCAACCTGACGAAACATCTCTGCAATTGCGGCTGTGGCTTTTTCAAAATAATCAGGCGCATGAGAATACAGGGAGGAAATCCTGGGAGAATAGTATTTTAAATCAGGCAGATAGATATCCACCAAACCTTCCAGCATGTACAGGGAAGAGACTTCTTCATACCCGGAACTATTGTACACCACAGGGATGGAGAGACCTTCCCTTTTGGCAGTGGCCAGGGCATAGCAAATCTGAGGAAGAAAATGCCCGGCCGTGACCAGGTTGATATTGACAGCCCCCTTGTCTTGTAGCTCCAGGAAAATCTGTGACAGCCGTTCCAGAGACAGGACGCTACCACCTTTCCCCAGGGCAATCTCGTGATTTTGGCAGAAGACACATTGCAGATTGCAGCCGGAGAAAAACACCGCACCGGATCCACGGCTGTCGCAAATACAGGGTTCTTCCCAGAAATGCAGGGCTGCTCTGGCTGCTGTGACCTCTGCGCCCTGGCCGCAGAAACCGATTTTTCCTGCCCTGCGATTGCAATGGCACTTACGGGGACAGAGGGTACAGTCTGCCATTAGATTGTCGATTGTCTCAAGGGTTATCTCCATAACACCATCTCCCTGAATGTGTAAGAAAAGCCGCACACCTTCAAGGCCGATACAGCTCCACCCGGCTGCCTCGCGGCACATGGGAGATTCCGCTTAGTGCTGCTTTGTTCCCAACCTGACACGATTCACAGATTCCCATTGCGCAAGACCGAATTTCATCACTGTACCGAACCTTGAAGATGCACGGCTATTTTAGTATAGACGAACTGGAGAGAGTTGTCAAGAATAAATAAAAAGCACATTGACAATTTCACTCCTATAAAGTAAGCTGTAGTTATAAATTCTAGTAAAAGAAATCTGGCAGAAGAGAAAAGAGGAGATAGCAATGATTTTCAAGGACATGGATAGAATCGTATTTGCAGGCGATTCTGTGACAGACATGGGTAGTGCCCAGCCGGTGGGGGAAGGGCTGTTTGACAATCTGGGTACTGGATATGTACGGATTATTGACAATATGCTGGCAGCGTATTACCCGGAGAGAAGGATTCGGGTGACAAATTCAGGCGTTTCCGGCAACACCAGCCGAGATCTGCTGGCAAGATTTCAGAGTGATGTGGTGGACCTAAATCCCCAGTGGGTCTCCATCTGCATTGGGATCAATGATGTGTGGCGACAGTTTGACACGCCAGCCATGCCGGATGGCCAGGTATTGCCGGAGGAATATGAGAAGAATGTAGAGCAGATGATCCTGGCAGTAAAGGGTAAGGTGAAGGGAATCTTCTTGCTTTCTCCCTATTATATGGAGCCAAACAGAGAGGATCAGATGCGGGCTAGGATGGACGAATATGTGGCAATTTGCGCGAAGCTGGCGAAAAAGCATGACTGCATTTTCGTGGACTTCCAGAAGGTATATGAGGACTACTGCAAAATTAGGCATTCCACTTTTATTGCCTGGGACAGAGTGCATCCAAACCGAGTGGGGGCTACCTTGATGGCAAGGGCATTTCTGGAAAAATGTGCGTTTGATTACCAGCACTAAGACTTAAGCATATGAATCACAAAATAGAGAGAAAAGGAGACAAAAAACCATGAACAAAAGTGCATTTCATCAGTTATCTTACGGCGTATATGTAGTCAGCACATGGGACAAGGGCAGGGCCACGGGATGCACAGCCAACAGCGCCATGCAGATCACTTCTGACCCGGCCACCATAGCTGTGAGCATCAACCATGACAATTACACCAATCAATGCATTCAGGATACTGGAAAGTTTGCCATTTCCATTCTGGGAGAGAATTCTAAGCCCAGCATCATCGGTACCTTTGGGTTTAAGAGCGGGAAGGACTGCAATAAATTTGATGAGGTGGATTATGCAGTAAAAGGCTTTCTGCCGGTGGTGTCCGACGCCTGCGCCTATCTTGTCTGCGAGGTTATTGACAAGATGGAAACTTCTACCCATACGGTGTTTTTGGGCAAGGTGTTAGACGCAGATATTCTGAAGAAGGATACGCCTATGACCTATGCATACTATCACAATGTCATCAAGGGAAAGAGTCCGAAGAATGCTCCCACTTATATAGCGGAGTAGGCAGAAGAAAGCGAAGGAGGTCCACACAAGCAAATGAGAGGCGCTTTTAGAGGGCTATGAGAGGCTGTGAAGCGCAATGAGGGGCGGTACATGAAGATAAAGATAAGAGAGAAGGCTATTGAGGAGGTGCTGGCCAGTCCTGTGGGATTGCACCAGAGCCCTGTGAGACCTATGTGGATTTTCAGGCTGTTGTTAAAGCTTGTGTCCATACCGGACTTGCGAGCCACGCATTTTGTATACAAAGAAATTGGCATGGAGCAGTTGGGAAAAAAGGAGCCCTGCCTGATCTTAATGAACCATTCCAGCTTTATTGACTTAAAGATTGCCGCCACCATCCTGTATCCCAGGCCCTTTCAAACTGTGTGTACCTCAGACGGCTTTGTGGGGAAAAACTGGCTCATGCGGGCCATTGGCTGTATTCCTACAAAGAAATTCGTCACGGACATGGCGCTGGTACGGGATATGCTTTTTGCGCTGAAAAAGCTGCGAAGCTCTGTGCTGATGTTTCCGGAGGCCAGCTACAGCTTTGACGGCACTGCCACACCTCTGCCGGACAGCCTGGGAAAATGCCTGAAGATACTGGGAGTGCCAGTGGTAATGATTCGCACCTACGGCGCTTTTGCCAGGGACCCTTTGTACAATAATCTAAAGCTGCGCAAGGTGGATGTGTCCGCAGATATCGAATATCTCTTATCCCCGGAGGAGATTAAGCGTAAATCCGCCAATGAGCTAAATGACCTGATCCAGGAGAAATTTTCTTTTGACAATTTCCGCTGGCAGCAGGAGAATGAGATCCGTATTGCCGAGACCTTCCGGGCCGACTGCCTGAACCGGGTGCTGTACAAATGCCCTCACTGTCAAACAGAGGGTCAGATGCTGGGCCAGGGCATAAAGATTCGCTGTGGGAGCTGCGGGAAGGCATACGAGCTGACAGAATATGGCTTTTTGGAGGCAGTGAAGGGGGAGACAGAGTTTAAGCACATCCCTGATTGGTACAGATGGGAGCGGGAGTGTGTGCGGAAGGAACTGGAAGAGGGCACATATTTGCTGGATGTGCCCGTAGATATCTGCATGATGGTGAATACAAAATGCATTTATCGTGTGGGAACAGGGCGACTGCGCCATACAGTGCAGGGCTTCCACCTGACAGGCTGTGAGGGAAAGCTGGATTATACCCAGAAGCCAGGGGCCTCCTATAGTCTGTATTCGGACTATTACTGGTATGAAGTAGGGGATGTGATCTGTATCGGTAACGGCGATGTGCTGTATTACTGCTTTCCCACCCAGGGAGGCGATGTGGTGGCCAAAACCAGACTGGCCACAGAGGAGCTCTACAAAATGGGCCGGCAAAGTGGCAGACGGGCTGAACAAAAGGCTTGACAGCAGGGTGAGAATGGGGTAGACTATAGAAAGTGCCAGAGAGCATAGATGGTTGTCATATCCGCCTGGCACCGGATGACAGAAATTGGAGAAAAAGAAAGTGAGGGCTTTATGCACAGCATTGTGATGGAGGATACTGCAAAATAAATATTGCAGAGGTAGCTGCCTGTAGGAATCTATGGGTCTGCCTGTATGCCGGTCGTAGCCGGCTGCCTTACAATATGCTTTGTATAGAGGCTTATTCCTGTGTGCGTTAAAGCGAGTCCTGTTTTTTGTACTTTCCTGTGAGGGACAGGAGGGCTTGCTTTCAGAAAGAGAATATTCCATTGAGAGAGCATAACTGTAGAGCTATGCTCTTTTTTGATGCACAGGCCCGCATGTGGAAATTTGCCGCCACGGCGGCATGCGGGCCGCGCGGCGAGTAGTGGAGAAATGCATTCCCCTACTCGAATGCACAGGGTCCAATGTTTTGGCATTATGGGCAGAGGGCAGCAGAAAGAAACGGACAACAAAGATTTGCCTGGAAGGGAAAAGGAGTCATCATGAGAAGGACAGAGGAAATTTTAGAATTTGACAAGATAAAGGAAAAATGGGCACAGCTTGCACTGACAAATGGCGCAAAGGAGAGAATCGCAGCCGAAGAGCCCTGTCTGCGGGAGACAGAGCTGTTGCTGCGCCAGCAGGAGACCACAGAGGCCAAAATGCTGCTGGAGACAGAAGGCACACCACCCTTGGTATCCATGGAGGGAATCGATACCCTTCTAAGCATAGCACAGAGAGGAGATTGCCTGACAGCACCGCAGCTGGAGCAGATAGAAATTTTCCTGACAGCAGTCAGGCGACTGAAGGAATATTTGGCCAGGGGCAAAGGGCGAGAGCTTTCCTTGCCCTATTATGAGGAGAATTTGGAGGGATTGCCGGATATCCGAGAGGCTATTCACGTGCAGATTAGGAGCGGAAGGGTAGATGATTATGCCTCCAAGCTACTTCACAGCATTCGCACAGACATAGAGCGGACGAAGGAGCGCATGAAGGAAAAGGCAGACACTGTCATGAAGAGCCACAAGGAGTGCATGTCGGACAGCTACAGTACCTTTCGCAATGGCCGTCTGTGTGTTCCGGTGAAAAAGGAGTATAAATTTCGGATAACAGGAAGCGTCATTGACAAATCCTCCACAGGAAGCACGCTATTCATAGAGCCAGTGGCAGTGGCGAAACACAGTGAGGAGCTGTCGCTTTTACTGATCGATGAGGAAAATGAGGAGCGTAGGATTCTATATACGCTGACTGCCATGGTGGCTGAGGACAAAGAGACCATGGAACAGAATATAAAGACGCTGGAAAAGCTGGACTTTATCTTCTCAAAAGGGAAACTCAGCATGGAGCTTCACGGAATCCAGCCCACCATCAACACAGACAGGCGTATTCTGCTCAGAGGGGCAAGACATCCTCTGATGGACAGAGCATCCTGTGTGCCCCAGGATTTCCGTATCGGAGATGACTACAGAGGGATCGTTATTACCGGACCTAATACAGGAGGGAAAACAGTGGCTATCAAAACCGTGGCTTTGAGCTGTATGATGGCACAGTGTGGGCTGCACGTAAGCTGTGAGGAGGCTGATATCTGCATGAACAGCAATTACCTCTGTGACATTGGGGACGGGCAGAACCTGTCAGAGAATCTGTCCACCTTTTCCGCCCATATCACCAATGTGCTGGATATCTTAAAGCGTGTGGGCAAAGAGAGTCTGGTGGTTATGGATGAACTGGGCTCTGGGACAGATCCGGCAGAGGGCATGGGCATTGCTGTGGCGATTATGGAGGAGCTGAAAAACAGTGGTTGTCTGTTCCTGGTGACCACCCATTACCCGGAGGTGAAGGAGTATGCCCATGCTTCAGAAGGATTGATCAACGCTAGGATGACCTTTGACGCAGAGAGCCTACAGCCCACCTACCAGATGATCATCGGGGAGGCAGGGGAGAGCTGTGCCTTCTATATTGCTGCCAGACTGGGTATGCCAGAGCATATGCTTCGGACAGCGGCTAGAACAGCCTATGGAGCTGCATTGCCTTCTCACAGGAAAGAGACCACTGTGGGCTCAGATCCGGGGAGCACTGATATGGCCAGCAGCCGGATTCAAAAACAGGCACAGGAGGAATGGGAGCAGCATCTGCCAAAAACAGAGCAAATGGCCTGTACTGGGCAGCAGCCGGTGCTCTCCCGGCCTAAAATACAGAAAAAGAAAGAATTGCCTCGGAAAAAAGATCTATCCACAAAATTTCATTTAGGAGACAGCGTTATGATATATCCAGACAAGAAAATAGGCATTGTCTGCCAATCTGTAAACGAAAAGGGTGTCCTGCGGGTGCAACTGCCGGACAAGAAGATCTGGATCAACCACAAGCGCGTGAAGCTGCATGTGGCTGCGGAGGAATTGTATCCGGAGGGATATGACTTTTCTATTGTGTTTGACTCTGTGGAGAACCGGAAATTGCGGCATCAGATGGACCGAAAGTTTGTGGAGGAAAGCATTGTTCTGACCCAGGAATGACAGAGAACTGCCGGGGGGTGCCCCAAATAATGTCAAAATAGCTGGGCTCTATATAAAAGGGCAAGCATTATGAGGCCGCAGAGGCCGCATGATACCAGCAGCGTTTTGTCAGACAAAATCATAGTAGTAGGGTCTGCTTCTGCATGTCCTGAAAACACCAGTAGCAGATACCTTATTACTATGAATAGAACAATGGGCACTGTATAAACCAAGCTTGATTCCTGGGATATAGACCATAGGGAATAGAACACCATAGTCAATCCTGCGCACATGAAAATGATCCCGTTCAGAAAATTCATTTCATACATTTCCAAAACTTCCCGGGTTTCTCCGGCCCCATAATTGTGCAGTTCGCCCCTGCGCTTTCCAAAGGCCATGAACAGTGACAGGGATATCACTGTCAAAAACATCCAGTCGGAAACGCCATCGCTGACTATGGTCCCTCCTACCATCACCCGTAATACAAAACCTGCTGCAATACAGAAGCAATCAATGACTACCTTGGTTTTCAACCACTTTGAATACAAAATATTGATAACAGCATAAGCCAGTAGTAATAAAAAAGAAAATACATTAACCGAAAGAGCCAGTCCAAATCCTGCCAGGGTCAGACATATGAACAATATCCCAGCGTCGTCCGATAATATTTCAGAAAATAATACTCCAGCAACCCCT
>CANRZC010000062.1 GCA_947644185.1 uncultured Acetatifactor sp. | reverse complement strand
TCATGCCAGCAACGCCTACTACAATAAGCTGACTAAATGAATCACGAATAGATACGCTCAAAATGCTCTGCCACCGGATACTTCATATCCAATGTCTGGCGCAAATAATCAATGATGCGTTCTGTCTTTTGGATATGGACATGGGCTTTTTCAACATCCTTGTTCTCCACTGCCACAATGGCAATGTTGCAAAATTTGATAGCTCCCTCGTAAAGCATCAGGGTCAGCTCCGCAGGAGAAGCTGTCAGAATCTTACTGTTGTTATACTGTCCATACGCATTGGGTAATGCCATAACACACCTCGCCTTTCTTTCATAGCACTCTAATACTGCCACAGCAAACGCGGCAAATACCAATCACTGGAAATCTCACAAATCAGTACCAGGCGCTAGCACTCCCCTCACAAATGACCAGCCATAATCTGTCAGGGATAGGTCATTCTACCCCTGACAGATCAGCAATCTTCTATCTGTCATGTACTGCTTTATCAGCCGCCCAGCAAAGACGTTACAGCGCTAGCATTGTTCTGCATTTTCGCCAATGCAGTCTCCATTGCCGCAAATTTAGCATACCACTTATCTTCGTAATCTGCAAGCTTCTTTTCCAATTCTTTGATTTTTGTGGTATAGTCATCGTAATCGGTCTTCATTTTCTTGTCTTCATATGCGCTGAAGGAAGAGCTGTAATCTGTATCCTTCATGGCTTCGAACATCTCGCTGCGCAGATTTTCCGACAATTTACTGAAGAATGCAATGACGGTATCAGGGTCATTGGCTATCATGGATTTTAGCTTATCTGCATTGCCAGAGGTATGTTCATCATCGCTGTCGCCATCAATATGGTACGCGTTCCTCTCGTTCTCTGCAGCTGTAAAATAACTCAGAGTACCAATGCCAAAGTTGGACAGGTACATCTGCTGGCCATTGACTTCCACACCCTCCATCATGATTCTCTTCATAAGAGTGGAGATACTGTTTAAGGAGCTATCCTTGCGCAGGATGGAATCCTTGATCTTCGTCTCCCACTCCTCGATCTGGGAATCAGACATGGCCTCTTTCTCCTCGTCGGTGAGAGGCTCGTAGCCCTTGGCAGAATCTGCATTGTACAGCTTATCCATCTGGTTGATCAGGGCGTTGTAATCCTTCAGGAAATCCTTGATCATGTCGTAGATGCCGTCCGTGTCGTCCTGGGTGGTGATGGTAACTTCCTCGCCCGGAGCGGTAGTGGCATTTACAGTCAAGGTCAGGCCGTTTACTTCAAAGGTATTCTTGCTGGATGTATAGCTTACGCCATTCAGGGTAATCTCCGCGTCTCTTCCTGCGGTTTTCCCAGCCCCTGTATTCTTTGCCGCTTGCTCAAGATTCTTATACAGAGAAACAGCTGTATTGACTTCATTGGCAATAGAATTGGCCACTTCCTCTCGCAGAGACACTGTTCCATCACCTGCAATTTCCACGCTGTTAGTCTTCATGGACTCAATAGATGTCGAATTATTTGCCAACGCGGATACATTCTTCTTCCAATCAGCTTCCAAAGTCTCCAGCGCTTTTACATCGTCCTCTGTCAAAGTCCCAGCTGCCTTTGCCGCATCGAAGGCCTCCCCTAAATAAATCTCAAAGGTCTCCTTTTTGGCACCAGTCAACTTGCCAGCCAGGCCATCCTCTATAGACATATCACCATCCAAATTGTACTCTGCCCATTTAGCCCTCAGCGAGTCCATGATAGCCTGATTGCCCGTGATCTTTGTAACCAGCTCACTGTTGGTATTCTCCAACTTCGTCTTCTCTGTCTGCAGATTGTTCCAGCGCTCTGTCAGACTGTCGAGTCTCTCTTTCTGCTTTGTCTGAATGGTATCCTTCAGCACATCCGCACTGAGAAGGTAGTCATAATACTTTTCTTTGTAAAGCGCTTTGCCTTCCTCAGACAGCTTATCATATTCAAAGCCCTTACTGGGATCCGCTTTATACGCAGCAAACAGCTTGCGATCTGCCTCACTTAAATTCTCAAGGGTTGCATCGTCAAATTTGTCGGCGAACTTAGCAAATACATCCTTGTCAGCCGGCAGACTCTTCGCCCCGAAAAGCTGTGCATAGCTGTCTCTCACTTCCTGATTATCATAGCTCAGCCCCAAAGTCGTCAATGCCTTTAATCCGTCCTCGTTGCTTGCCGCAATGGCGAAATCGCTCTTTGTACCTGATGCTTTGGAAGTTACAAAAAATCTACGATTTGCCTCGTCATAGTTGGCGGAAAGTCCTGCCTGCCGCAGGGAATTCACAAAGGCATTGATAGTGGAATTGGCATCCAAAGTAAGCTCTGTCGTCTTATCCGCCGTCACCACCTTAATACTAGCGGAACCTGTAAATCCCAGCTCTCCGAGAGTGGTCTTACCTGTCACGCTTACTTCCTGGTCTTTTCCATTTTCATCTTTCACTGTGACAGTCTCTGGAAGCTGTCCACCAGTCAAGAAAGCCTGTCTGGCCAGTTGCTTTACTTCCATGTTCTGCACGCCATTCATAGCATTCTCGCCCGTAATCACAGACACAATACTGCTATTAGACACCTTTGTAGTCTTCTTCATATAGGCGCTCTCAAAACGCATTTTGCTCAGATGCTTATTATACACACCCATAATCTGGGTATTCAGAGCCTTCCACGCATCCTGCTTATACTTCAATGACTTTTGGGCCTTTACTGCCTTTGTTACCTTTGTCTTCTTGGCCTCTACCAGCTGGGCTACAATGGATTCTGTATCCATGCCGGACATCAGGCCGCTCAATCTCATGGGCATAATTTTTCCATCCTTTCTTTTCTCACTTCAGGAACCATTCGGTGTGTTCCGGTGCTAGTCTGTGGTGTCCCCAAACGGTTCCCCGCCGATAGGTGGAAGCTACCGTCTCTCGTCGATGAGAATGCCCGCCATCTCCCAGACTCTCGCAATCATGTCCAAAGTCTTTTCAGGAGGCAGCTCCTTGATGACTTCTTTTGTGTTCTTATCCACGATCTTGATGGTTACACGATTGGTATCCTCATGAATGCCGAACACAGCTTCCGAGTTGGACATCTTCTTATTCAGAGCCTCCACAGCCTTGCGGATCTTGTCATGGTATGCCTGCTGATCCTGCTCGCCGTTGCCAGACTGGCCCTTCTCTCTGGAATTCTCCACCACACTCGTCGTCTTGTCTACATACTCCACAGCCGCCGTACCACTGGCGCTACTGCTTTCCGGCTTCTCCGCCTCAGCGGGAGCCTGTGGCTTCTGCACTACATTCCCCTGTGCCTGAAATGTCATTACACTTGAAATAGGTTCAATTGCCACTTTCTTACACCTCCTTGTATTTTTCATCCGCACATCGGGAGCATCCTGCTGCCCGATATTCCTTTGCGTCTATTTCTAATATCGGAATCTTTTTTCCAAAAATTAACCGGAAAGCCTGAAAATTTGGTTACATCAAAGCTCCCGTTGGTACCGCGGGAGCTTTTTCACATGTATTATGAAATTCTGCCTATCCCAGCAAAGCCTTCAATGCCTCCACGCCATCTACATTTACAGCTTCCTTATTTGCCTCCTGAATCTGCAGGTACACTTCCTTGCGGTAAATAGGCACATCCTTTGGCGCAGTAATTCCTACCTTCACCTGGTCACCCTTTACCTCCAGGATAGTTACCTCCACGTTGTTGCTGATGATAATTGCCTCGTTTTTCTTTCTCGATAATGCCAGCATCCTACACACCTGCCTTTCTCTGCTGCAGAATGTCATAGATGGGGAACTTCACCGGATAGTCACCGTTCTCTACGATCAGCTGGCAGGCCTTGTGCTCATCAATGTTGATAATGATAGGGCCCTGGAGATTCACGCTCATTTTGGTCAAGTCTCCCGGGATGGATACTGTCACCAGCACCAAAAGGTTATCCTCTGTAATATTGCCTGCGCTGGCCAACAGTTCATCGTCCACCTCCGGATCATAGTCCTCCTTCACTGCCAGAGGATCCATCACAGGCATGGCAAAGCCCGGCTCCTCCAGGGATTGGAGAAAGCGGATACCCGCCCCTGCCCCTCGCTCCTCATCGTGGAGAAGGGCAAATCGCTTCAGCTCCGGAAAACCGATGATACCGTTTTGAAAGGTCACAACTTTATCCTCAGAAATCTCTATTTCGCCGAAAATCTTCGTCTCAATCTTCATTCTATCTACTCCTTGTCTTCATTTATTCCCACTGTCTGAACCGAGAAGCCAGGTTCTCCACTGTCATTTCTTGCCCTGCCTATCAGATAAAGTTCATCAGGCTGTTCTGCATGACTTTTCCTGCTGCCATCAGGGCTGCGTCATAGGTCAGCTCTGCACTGGTCAACTGTATAGCCACTTCCGTAATGTCAATGTCTTCGTTCTCACTCTTTAAGGTCTCATAGGTGGTCTTCTGATTCTGGGTACGGTTCTTCACCAGATCCAGCTTGCTGCCCCTGGAACCGCAGGCTGTGACACACAAGTTTGCCTCATCCAGGTATTTCTGAAATGCGGAGATGCCGCCCTCGAACATTTTCTGCTCCTTAGCCTTTGCATAGGACAAGGCCTTCTCCACTGCGTCCAGCTGTTTCTGTAAGCCTGGCAGCTTGGGATCTCCGTCGTCTAGCTTCTCCATAATGCCTTTGATATCTGCCTGGGCCCCCTCCAGATCCTGGACATTCTGCAAGGCATTGATGATGTCATCCACCTCTCTGCCAATGCCATGCTTAAAGCACTCGTCAGCCGTGGAGTTAATTCGGATAGACTGGTTGAAGCCCACATCGTATTCGATGACCTGGCGCGCTCCGTTTACCTTCAGATATTCCTCATTGTAGGAAATCACCTCAGGATTTCCATCCTTGTCTTTCACAATATTCCCCGCATCATCTTTCTTGTCAGCATTGCAGGCAAAATAATGTTCTGGACGCAAATCACCTTTCTCCCATTTGGTTTTTTCATAGGTGATCCTGATTTCTGCCTCATTTACATCAGAGGTGGCTTCGCTGTCTTTGGTAGCCATCAATTTCTGATATCTATTTTCTCCAAATAGCATCTCACCGGTCTCGGGGACATATACGATGGCATCTGGATTCTGGGCCGCATACTCATAAGGGGTAGGGTACATCTCGTGGGAATGCATCATGGTGATGACGCCCTCCTCAACAATGGTATCTCCCGCCTGACCAGCTGCCTTGGTGGTAGTTGTTCCCGCAAATCCTGTCCATCTATTGAGCTTTCCGTCTGCGTCTACAAATTCGATGATGGGGGATGCCACATCTCCTGCAGCATCCGTCTGGGTTTTCTTATAATCCTCTACCCAATTCTTCAAGAATTCCTGATTCTCTACATCCTTCAGATCGGGAACAATTCCTATGGTACCTCCTCCTGTCACACCATTTCTGGGCATGGCAAAGGGAACGCCTGCCTTTGTCAGCACTTTCTCTATGGCATCGGAAATCTCTTTTAGATCATCTTCCGTGAGATTATTGGAATCCAGAATGCTCAAGTCAAAGTTGCCTACCACATCAGGCGTAAAATAGTCCTTAAATAGCTTCAGTCCCTCCTTAAGCTTGTTCTGTTGCTCTATATTAGCACTATAATCCGAGCAATTATTATACGCCAGTCTAATGCGATGCACATCCGTAGACGAAATATCGTCCTCTGTAATGGGATTTCCATCCTGATTGGTAATGGTATCATAATTGGCCGAATTGATTTCCAGCACCTTTCCGGTATTCACGCTGGTGAATAAGTCCAGAGCATTTTTGTCCAGCTGTTCTGTAATGCTGTAACGCCTTTCCTCCTCCGTGCGAAAGCTCAAGGGTGTATCTGTCCGATAGCCTGTAAACACATAACGTCCCGCATAGTCTGCGTCCCCTGTGGCATAGACCTCGTCGCTTAAAAGCTTAAGCTGCTCTAAGACAATTCCACGGTCCGTACTGGTAAAAGGCTTGTTGGTACCTCTGGTACACTGGGCTGCCATATTGGAGATGACGTCAGACAGCTTGGACAGCGCATCCTGGGTAATCTCCAGCCAGCTATCCGCGTCTGGAATATTCTTGCTGTAATACTGGGTTATCTCGGTCACATTGCTGCGCAGCCGCAGAGAACGAATGGCTACCACTGGGTCGTCGGAGGGCCGGTTGATCTTTTTCTGTGTGGACATCTGGGTGCTCAGTCTGTCCTGATATACCTTGTTGGTATTGATATTCGACAAGTTGTTGCGCTGCATGATTTTATTCGTTATTCTCATAATAGACTCCTTCATGCCAGCAGAGCTGACACATCAAAAATATATTTCGCCCTTAAACTCCCGTATCCAGAATCAATTTATCATACACCTCTGTGAGAGTCTGAATCATCTTACATGCCAGATTATAGCCATTCTGGTATTTCACCAAATTCACAGCTTCCTCATCCTCATCCACGCCAGAAATAGAGATTCGCTGGGTGTCAATGGTAGCCGCAATGTCCGCATAGCTGCTGTAGAAGGTCTCAGCTCTGCTGGCATTTAGCGCCACATCAGAGAGAATGCACTGGAGGAATTCCGATGCGGAGCAGCCCCTAAAGCTCATGGTGCCCTTGTCAGTGGCAAGCTTCTTGATATCCTGAAGCAAGTCACTCTGTTCTACACCGTCACTCTCTTTCCTCTTGTTGGCCAGGCGGCTGGGATCGTCTTCCATGGTCTTTGAAATATCAAAATACTTTGCTGTCAACAAGAAATAATTGTCCTGATTCGTTACATTCTTGCCCACGGTAACAGAGAAGGCACCGTTCTGATCAAAATCCTCTTTGGTAAACTTATCATAGCGGTATTTGTCTTCTATAATGTACTGCCTGTTTTCCGTTAGCATATTTGCAGTAAACAGTGGAATACCCTTTTCATCCCCCGCGTAGCCGCTGGTCAAAATGTCATTAAACTTCTGGGAAAAGGTCCTGAGCCACTCATTCATCTGGGACATATAATAGGGAACACCCTGATAGGAAATGCCCTTGCCCACAGAAGCCTTCATATTCTTTCTGTCCTCTGTGACATTTGTCTTATTTAACGTATTGTCGGAGAGCTGGAAGGTGTAGGAATATTCTGGTTCCCCTGCTGCATTGTAGCTAATGTTGTAAGTCCAGGAGTCATAGTAGTATTCTTTATTCCCCAGCTTAATGATACCACCACTGTCGGAGAGATTACATTTATTCAAGTCAATCAGATAGTGTTTATTTACCTGCACCGTAACCGTATTGGCCGCAGCGTCCACGTCTGTGATCTGGCCTTCAAAGTTTTCGCCATTATTTCCGTCTCTTAAATCCACCAGTCCCTTCAGGGCACCACCCATAGCACCGCCGTAGAGATTGAATTTGGTGTCATTTCCATCATCCCATACTACATCGTACAGGCCGTCCACATCTGACTGGTTCACCTTCTGGTCGTCGGTTCTAGATACGCACTTTAGGCCATTGTATTCAAAATTGTCTACCAGCACCTGGCCCCCTGCAATCTTCACGATAAATCTGCTGCCGCCTGTATTGCGGTCCGGGTTGTTGGTGTCCTGGATTTTTGTCTCTTTTATCTCCACATCCACGATTTCAGAGAGCTGATCTACCAGAAGTGTCCGTCTGTCCCGAAGCTCATTGGCATTTACACCCTTGAGCTCAATGGTGTTGATCTGTTTATTCAGGGTGGCAATTTCGCTGGCAATGGTGTTGATTTCATCTACCTTTACTTTGATTTCTTCATTTACATCCTTCTGCAGCTTCTCCAAATTCCCTGCCACATTGTTAAAATATTCTGTGAGAGCCCCAGCATAGCCCACAAACTGCTCCTTAAAGGACAGATCGTCTGGATGCTTCATCAGTTCCTGGAGCCCTGTGATCATCAGCTGATCAAAAACGGTCTTGAATCCAGCATTTTTCCCATTGTCATCAAAGTAGCTCTCTATCTGTTGCATATAGTAGATCTTTTGCTCGTACTCGCCTACTTTTTCATTATTGCTCCAATATCTGAAATCATAGAACTCATTCCGAACACGCTCGATAGCCAATGTCTCCACACCAGCTCCCGCACAGCCATAGGTCTGGAATACCCGCAGAGCATTGGCGGCCTGGGTGGTCACCTGCTGTCTGCTAAACCCTTCTGTCTGCACATTTGCGATGTTGTTAGATGTGGTGTTTAATGAGGCGTTGCTGGCCAGCAGCCCTGTGTAAGCTATATTTAATCCAAAAAATTGTGATGGCATCTATTTCTACCTCCCTTTGATACGCATTTCCATACCTGTCATTCCAGGCTCTCTCTATTAAACACCTAGCGTGCTCAGGATATGCTCCAGCATTTCGTCAATTACATTTATGTAACGGCTGGATGCATTGTAGGCATTCTGGAACTTGATCATACTGGACAATTCCTCGTCAGTGGATACGCCAGACACCTGCTCTCTTGCACTGCTGATGGACTCCACTGCGTCCTGCTGGTTCAGATAGATGCTTCGGCTCACGTAGCCAGTGTTTGCTATCTGGGATACCAGATCCGTATAGTAGCTGACGAAAGTGGATCTCTTGGATATATTGGGATTCAAAGTGTATTTTTCATCCGTGAAAGCTGCCTTCAGGGCATCCGCAGTCGCTTTATCCTCAGAGCCATCCTCCAGCCGGAAGCTCAGCATGGAAGGCTTCTGTATTAGTTCCGAGTCTATCTGAAGATTAGCAATGGTATACAAGGAACTAGGGTTCGTCTTGTCCTCTGGCATATACACCCAGCATTCTTCCCCTGCTGCCACCAGCACATCGCCCTTCTCATCCAGAATATCCTGATCCGCTGTCATCTTCTGATATCCATTGCCAGAGCGGGTGGTAAACATCTGGATAGGACTGCCGTCATCCCTGCGCATGTAGCCATTGGATTCCACCTTGCAGACTTTGGCATCCTGTATATTGACTGTGGCGCCATTTGCATCTGTAAAACTGTTGTTTCCTTTTCCCTGGCTCACCCCAGCGGCCTGGCCCAAAATATCGTTGATTGTAGTGGTCAGATTGTGAATCAGCTGATCGAACTCTGCCTGCACATTCATAATTACAGACTGGGAAACAATGCTGTCATTGGCATTGTAGGTAGCCTTATCCGCTACATCCGTGTAGTTAGCTCTGTGATCCCCCCTGGCCAGAAGCATTGCCTTCAGGCCGCCGATATCTGTATTTAAATCCGTGGAAATCTCACGGTTGAACTTGAAAACCTTTGCATTGCTGATATCGTACACTCTCTGGCCAAAGGCATCCAAAGTATAGGAAGCATTCTGGGGCCAGAAGGGTGTGTAGAATCCGGTCTCGTCATCTATATCCACCCCCATCTCAAAGCATCTGGGGCCTTTTACAAAGTCTACGCCTTCTATCTGTACCCAGACATCCCCGTGGACATCCTCGCCATAGTTGATATTCACCATTTCCGACAGCTCATCCAACAACTGATCCCTGGTATCCCGCAAATCGTTGGCCTGCTCTACCCCGCCAGCCTCGATTTTCCGAATGGCCTCGTTTAAATCCAATATCTTTTTCCCGTAGGAATTGATTTTGTCTACCTGATCCTTGATCTGCAGGTTCAGATTGTTCTGATAGGCAGAAAGACCTGAATACACAGCCTGGGCCCGCTGTATCAGCTCCGCCCCTCTCTGCACAAACAGTCCCTGGGTCACTGAGCTGGCCGGATCCTTTGCAAGCTCCTGCACAGCTGTCCACAGATCCTCGATAGAGGTCTGGAAGGCCTCGCCATGCATCTCACCCAGCTGTCCCTCCACCTCTTCCATGACCTCAGTGGATACTTGGTAGAACATACTGCGCCCAGATTCTCTACGGTATATTTTATCAAGGAAATAATCCCTTATGTGCTTTACTCTGGAATAGGTGACGCCCAATCCGATCTGCTTATTATTCACAGATTTGACGTCGATAGAAAGCGTCTGATAACTTCGGGAAGACTGTTGCACCTGCTGCCTGACATAGCCAACAGTCTCCGTGTTAGTAAGATTATGCGCTGTGGTATTCAGCGCATTCTGACTGGTCTGTAATCCTGATGAACCAACATATAAACTACCCA